>JBAYGL010000082.1:0-14286 GCA_041666725.1 Limisphaerales bacterium | reverse complement strand
GGTTCTTCCACGCCGCCTCGTCGGAAATCTTCGGCCAGCCCGCGCAGATGCCGCAGGACGAAAGCACGCCCTACGCGCCGGTGAACCCTTACGGCATCGCCAAGGCCAGCGCCGCGCAGATGGTGACGATGTATCGCAAGACGTTCGGGCACTTCGCCGTGAACGGCATCATGTTCAACCACGAGTCGCCGCGCCGCGGTGAGAACTTCGTGACGCGCAAAATCTGCCGCGCGGCGGCCGCCATCAAGACGGGGCAGCAAAAGGACCTTCTGCTCGGCGACAGCTCGGCCAGACGCGACTGGGGCTTTGCGAAGGATTACGTGCAGGGCATGTGGCTTTCCCTCCAGCACGCGACCGCCGAGGATTACATCTTCGCCACCGGCAAGCTCCACAGCGTGCAGGACGTGGTCGAAACCGCCTTCGCCACGGTGGGTCTCGACTGGCGCCAGCACGTCCGCAAGGACAACCGCCTCCTGCGCCCTGCCGAGCCGCAGCGCCTTTGCGGCAACCCCTCCAAGGCCCGGCGCCTCCTGAACTGGGAGCCGACCACCACCTTCCGCCAGCTGATCGAGGAGATGACGCAGGCGGAGCTCGCGCTGCTCGCCTCCGGCTAGCACGCGTTCGTGCGTCGAAAGGGGAATCCCGCTCGACAACCCCGTCGGGCTTTCACACTCTTTGGGCATGTCGAAACCTGCTTTGGGGCGCGGCTTGAGCGCGTTGCTGGGAGGTGGCGCTGCCTCCGCGAAGCCCGCGCCAGCCCCCCTCCCGCCGGCTCCCGTTCATCCGACCGTCCCGGCCGCGCCCGGCGAAGCGGTCCGGCAGGTCGCCATCGCCCGCGTGCGCCCCTGCACCTTCCAGCCGCGCAAGGATTTCGCCGAGGAGCCGCTTCGCGAGCTGGCCGATTCGATCAAGGCACAGGGCGTCCTTTCACCTCTCATCGTCCGTGCTCGCGGCGATGACTTTGAACTCATCGCCGGTGAGCGCCGCTGGCGCGCCTCGCAGATGGCCGGGCTCAAGTCGGTTCCCATCATCGTTCGCGAGGCGGACGACCGGGCCGTTCTTGAACTTGCGCTCATCGAGAACCTTCAGCGCGAGAATCTCAATCCCATCGAGGAAGCCCTCGGCTACGCGCAGCTCATCGAACAGTTCCAGCTCACGCAGGAAACGACCGCCATCAAGGTTGGCAAAAGCCGCGCCGCCGTCGCCAATGCGCTGCGCCTGCTGAAGCTTGCGCCCGAGCTGCAAGGCTACCTCCGCCACGGCCAGCTTTCCGTCGGCCACGCGAAGGTGATCCTCGGGCTCATCGGCGCCGCTGAACAGAAACTGGCCGCCGAGCGCGTGCTCAAGGACGGGCTGAACGTCCGCCAGACCGAGGAACTCGTCACCCGGCTTCAACAGTTCAGCACCCAGGCCCCCGCCAGGCCTTCGGCCGGTGGCAGGCCCGCCGTGCCGCGTGACGTGCATGTGGCCAGCCTCGAAACCAAGCTGCAGGAACGCTTCGGCACCAAGGTCGCGGTGCGTTATCGCAAGGGCAGGGGCGCGGTGGAAATCCGCTTCTTCAACGACGACGACCTCGACCGCATCCTCCAGGTTGCCGGCATCAAGATCGATTAGCCGCAAAAGAGCACATAGAGCGCAAAATCACATGGCTCTGGTTTCAACAGCTTCGCTTGATTGGCTGGCTTCCGCCTGTTCGGCTGCCTCGCGTTGTGTCCTTTGCGCTCTCTCGCAGCCCAATCCTGATTCTCCACGATGAAACTCCCCGTTCGCAAATACGGCGACCCCGTGCTCCGCAAGAAGGGCGCGCACGTCACCGAGGTCACCCCGGAAATTCACCAGCTCATCGCCGACATGTTCGAAACGATGGAGGCTCATCACGGCGTCGGCCTCGCGGCACAGCAGGTGGGCCATCCGATCCAGCTCACCGTGATCGACATCCGGCCCATCGAAGACCGTCCCTCCACGCTCGAGCTTGCCGGCCAGCCCGCCGATCCGAAATCCATCATGCCGCTCGTGCTGCTCAACCCGGTCGTCAAGGCGGTGGGGGCGGTCGAATCCGGCAGCGAGGGATGTCTCAGCTTTCCGAAGCTCTACGGGGAAATCGAGCGCCCGGAGTCCGTGGATGTGACTGCCACCAACGAAAAAGGCGAAGCCCTGTCGTTCCGCTGCGGCGGCCTCCTGGCCCGCTGCATCCAGCACGAGACGGATCACCTGCATGGCATTCTTTTCATTGACCGGATGGACCGCACCACGAAGGAAGAGCTGAAGCCGGATCTCGACGACCTGCAGGCCGCCACCAAGGCGGCCATGAAGAAGGCGAAGAAGTAGCCGGCCGGGCTTTTGTCCGCCAGACGTTGACCCGGAAGCGTCAGTTCACCGCGAGTTTCTCGAAGCTTTCCTCGATGAACGTCGTGTTCTGGATTCGGGCCAGCCTGGCGTAGAGGCCGTCGGTGGCGAGGAGTTCGTCGTGCGTGCCGCGCTCGACGATTTCGCCGTGACGGAGGACGAGGATTTGATCGGCCTTGCGAATCGTGCTGAGACGGTGCGCGATGACGAAGCTGGTGCGGCCGGTCATGAGCCGTTCCAGCGCTTCCTGGATCAGCTTCTCGGTCTGCGTGTCCACGCTCGCGGTGGCCTCGTCAAGGATGAGGATGGGCGCGTTCTTGAGCAGCGCGCGGGCGATGCTCACGCGCTGTTTTTCGCCGACGCTCAACTTCACGCCGCGCTCGCCGACGCGGGCGTCGTAGCCCTCGGTCAGGCGGGTGATGAAGTCGTGGCAGTTGGCGGCCTTCGCGGCGGCGTGGAGGTCGGCCTCGGTGGCGTCGAGTCGGCCGTAGAGGATGTTCTCGCGGATGGTGCCGTTGAAGAGGAACGGCTCCTGCGCAACGACGCTGATTTGTTCTCGCAGATTCTCCAGCGGCACTTCGCGCGTGTCCATGCCGTCAATGAACACGCGGCCCGAGGTGGCTTGATAAAAGGCGGGCAGGAGGTTGACGAGCGTGGATTTGCCGGCGCCGGTGGGCCCGACGAGCGCGGTCATCTGGCCGGGTCTGGCGTGGAGGGAGATGTCCTTCAGCACGACGCGCTCCGCGCCATATTGAAAGCCGACGTTTTCGTAGCGGATTTCGCCGCGCACGCGGGCCGTAGGAGACGACGTGAGGAGTCTCTGACTGGGTTCCGCATTCGGCATTCCGCGCTCCGCATTTGAAGCGAGACTCCTCACGTCGTCTCCTACGCGGTGGTTTTCCTCCGTCGCGTCCATGATGTCGAAGACGCGCTCGCTGGCGGCGCGGGCGGACTGGAGCATCTGGTTCAATCCGTGGAGGCGGCCGATGGGTTCGTAGAAGAGGCCGAGGTAGAGGAGGAATTGCACCAGTTCGCCGACGGTCATCTTGTTCGCGAGCACCTGCGAGCCTCCAAACCACAGCACGAGGCCGATGCCCAGCGACGACGCGAAGGCCATCGCAGGCGAGTAAACGGACCACGCGCGCATGACGGTGAGCGTGCCCTGGCGGAGGTCTTCCGCGCGGGCGCCGAAGCGTGTGTCCTCGTGGCGTTCGCGACCGAAGGACTTGATCTGGCGGATGCCCTGGAGATTGTCCATGAGCAGCGCGTTCATGGCGCTGGCGGCCTGACGCTGGGCGCGGTAGCGCTTGTGGGCGGTGAGCGTATACCAGAGCGCGCCGCCGACGAGGATGGGCAGCGGAAGGAGCGCGACGCCGGCGAGCAGGGGATTGGTGCAGAAGAGAATCGTGAGCACGCCGACGATGCTCAGGATGGCGACGGTGCCTTGTTCCGTGCCATCAATGAGGAGGCGTTCCATCGAATTCACGTCCTCGATCACGCGCGTCATCAGGTCGCCGGAGGCGCGCTGGTCGAACCAGCTGACGGGGAGACGTTGCAGACGGGCGTAAACATCGCGGCGGATGTCGAGGATGACGCGCTGCTCCAGCTCGTTGTTGAGGCGGATGCGCAGGCCGGTGAAAAGTTCGCGCAGGAAGAAGGCCCCGATGAGCAGGCCCATCACCGGCGCGAGGCTGTCGGCGTTCTTCTTCGTGATGACTTCGTCAATGACATGCTGGGTCAGCTTTGGGTAGGTGAAGGCGGCGGCGAGCGAGAGCAGTGCGAACGTGACGGTGCCGGCGGCCATCAGCTTGTAAGGCCGCAGATAGACGCCGACGCGCCGCACGACCTCGGAGGCCGAGCGCGGCTGCGATTTGAAGCTGGGGTCGGTGTGGGCACCGAAACCGGGATGGGCGCTCATGTCGGCGGGGATTGAACGCGGGAACAACGACGGGGCGAAGCTCAAAGTTTGGCCCGCGAATGACGCGAATGAACGCGAAACAGAAGGAATGTTCCATTGTTGGCGGGCTTGCTTTGGCTGTTTGTCCCCATTCGCGTCCAATTGCGTGATTCGCGGGCCACCCCCGGCCTACAGTGAAAACCCGGTTTGACGGTAACAACCCACTCTTGTAAATACATTGTCGTGACACCGCAAAGTCTTTGGACATACAGCAACAGGCCAGTGCGTCATGGATTTCGACTGGAATAATCAGGCGTTCAGCCTCGGTGGCGAACTGACGACGCAGGACGTGGAAGAGTCCTTCGAGGATCCGTTTGTCGTGCGGTTGCTGCCGGACTCGCCCCGGTTCGCAGAGCAGGCCCGGTATTTCAATCTGGGCCGGTCGGCGCGCGGGGCGGGCGTGTTCAGCGTGTATCGGACCAACGGCAAGCAGGTGCGGGTGATTTACGCGCGTGAGTTCCTGCAGGAAGAGCAGTTCTTCTACAAGCGGCGCGTGACGCAGCTGCTGGATCAGAGAGATTGAGCATGACGGCCATATCCAACTGGGACGCGGTGCCGGCCTTTCAGAACGAGGTCGAGGAAGCGGATTATTGGAAGGAACACCGGCTGGACCTGCGGCTCATGGATTCGGCGATGGTGGCGGGGGCGGAGTCCACCGAGTCGGTGACGGTCACGCTGCGCATGGACCCGCGGATGCTTTCGCGCATCAAGCGCATCGCCCGGTCCCGGTATCTGAACTACCAGAGCATGGTGAAGCAGTGGTTGAGTGAACGGATGGAACAGGAGCTGCGAGACAAGGCAATGAAATGAAGCTGAAGTCAAAACAGGCGGAGCCGGCGGGGCGTGAGACGTGGGCGTTCACGCTCGTGGAACTGCTCGTGGTCATCTCGATCATCGGCGTCGTTGCGGCGCTGGTCGTGGGCGGCGTCCGCGCGGCGTCCGGCAAGAGGGACGAGGCCGCCGTGAAGGCAAAGCTCGCGAAGCTCGTGCTCGCCATCGAGGCCTACAAGGGCAAGAACGGCTTCTATCCTCCGGACAATCCCGCCAACGCGCTGGCTTTCCCGTATTGGAACCCGCTGGCTTACGAACTCAGCGGCGTGCGTGTGAGCGGCGCGAATTTCATTCCCGAAGCCGATCCCACCCACACGATCACGCCGGCGATCCTGACCGGTTATTTCAGCCTGACCGGGCTTGCCAACACGGGGAAGAATACCGCGACAAAACCCCGGTATTCGCTGAGTCTGGTCGGTGGCCCGGGCAAGAATGCGGACTTCGTTTTTCTCACCAACGGCACGCCCGGCCTCCCCGCCGCCATGTTGCTTCAGGTTCCCGCCGAACATCCGGCGGGCGGGGCGGCCAATGTCTGGCGTTATCGCGCGTATCCTGCCGGCGGACACAATCCGAAGAGTTTTGACCTGTGGGCGGAATACAAACGGAGCGGCGGCGGCACCAACATCCTCGGCAACTGGAGATGAACCCTGACTTGAACATGAAACACCATCCTCAACCCACTTCCACCCGCCAGCGGGCCATGACGCTCATCGAGCTGCTCGTCGTCATCAGCATCATCGGAGTGCTGGCCGGACTCATTTTCCCGGCCATGGCGAATGTGAAGAAGAAGGCCAAGGTCATGCAGGCCCAGAAGGACATGTCGGACATCAAGGGAGCCATCAACGCCTACCAGCACGATTACAGCCGCCTGCCGGCATCAAGCTCCGCGGCGCAGCGGGGATGGGACTTCACCTACGGCAGCAGGCACACGGGCTACGGAACAAACGTCGTGGACAACAACAACGCCGGCTACCAGGCCAGCAACGCCGAGCTGATGCTCATCCTGACGGCCAGCCAGAGCTTCACCGGTTACACGACCAACCTTTGCAATGCGAACGACGCCCTCAACCCGCGCAAGACCGGCTACCTGAACGCCAAGAACTCGGGGGCCAGCGGGGCGACCGCCGGCGCGGGCCTGGGCACGGACGGCGTGTTCCGGGATCCGTGGGGCAATCCCTACGTCGTCGCGCTGGACCTCAACTACGACGGCACGGTCAGCAACTCGGTTTACCGCCTGCGCGCGGTGTCGCAAATGAGCGGGGGCAGCCCGACCGGATATTACGGTCTCGTCGGCGTCGGCAACGGGAACAACAACAATTACACCCTGCGGGATTCGGTGATGATTTTTTCATTTGGCCCGGATGGCGCGTTCAGCGCGGCGACCGATGCCAACGCGGGCGTGAACCGGGACAACGTCCTGAGCTGGAAGTGAGTTTATGAATTGTGCGCGGCACATCCTGGACCGGAGCGACACAGCCGATGCGGCAGGAGCGCGGCCTTCAGGCCGCAGCCGCGCGACTGTTCAGGCGGGCTTTCTGCGGCCTGAAGGCCGCGCTCCTGCCGCCGCCGGGCGTGGCTTCACGCTCATCGAGATGATCGTGGTGCTGGGGATCATCGGGATCATCGCGGCGCTGACGCTGCCCTCGTTCACGAAGGGCGGCAAGGGGAACACCACCGAGTCGGCCACGAGGCAGTTGATGGATGACCTGGCCTACGCCCGGCTCAAGGCCCTGAGCGGACGCGCGCGGGTGTATGTCGTTTTCTTCCCGTTGCAGAGTGATTACCTGACCGTCGCGGTCACCAACGCATTTTACACCAACAGCGGTGCCAACTCGATGCTCGCCGGACAGATGGCCTCCTACGCCATCTTTGTGCGGCGCGCGGTGGGGGAGCAGCCCGGACAGGAGTCGCCCCGCTACCTGACCGAATGGCACACGCTGCCGGACGGGGCCTTCTTCCCGCCCAACATTTTTACCAACACGAACTCGAACACGCGGATTTTTTGGAACGTGAACCAGCTCTTCGGCGCGACCAACGCGGCCACCGACTACCTGTTCCCGTTTCCCGACACGGGCAGCGGAGCCATGCATGCGGACTATCTGCCTTACATCGCCTTCGAGCCGGACGGCCGGCTTTACGGGCGGGCCGGTGATCTCACCCTCCCGCTGGTGGAGGGCAGCCTGCTCCAAGCCAAGGATGCCAGCGGCAAAACAAACGCCATCGCCGATGTGGATGCCCAGGTGACGGCGGCCCCGGTTCCGGCGACCGGCGGCATTGTCAACGGCATCGAGTATTACGTGGCGGGCGGCGGGCGGGTTCGTTACCCGGCGGCAGGCGGTGTGATCTTCAACGCGGGCGAGACGTTTCAGGGTGCCACCGCCAGCGGTCAAGACTACGCGGTGATCAGCGGCTCGCCGAGGGTGGTTCATCTTTACGGGGTGAGGTTGAACTGGATCACCGGACGGGCCAAGGCCGTCAGACCCGAACTGCCATGAACTTGAAGCCCTGCCAGCAGCCCTCTGGACGTGACCATGCCACGGTCTCCTCCCTCTCCCTTTGCGGAGCAAGGGGAGAGGGCCGGGGTGAGGGGTTGGCCGCGTCGACGTTGGTGGCCGCACCCCTCATCCGGCCTCCGGCCACCTTCTCCCCTCGCTCCGCGAAAGGAGAAGGACGCCTTCACGCGGCCTCCGCCTTCACCATGGTCGAGGTGGCCTTGAGCCTCGCCATCGTGGCCTTCGCGCTCGTGGCCATCATCGGCGTGATGCCGGCGGGCTTGAACGTGCAGAAGGAGAACCGCGAGGACACCATCGTCTCGCAGGATGCCACGCTGCTCCTGGAGGCGATCCGCGGCGGCTACAGCAGCTCGAACCTCACGGCGCTGACATCGGGTTTCCTCAAGTTCAGCGGCCCCGCCTCCCTGCCGGTGACGAACACGCCGCTGGAAATCATCAAGCGTCTGAGCATTCCGCGCTGGGACACCACCAATGCCACCAACCTCGTCCGCGCCCACTTCCGCGCCTTGAGCGGCAACCTGCTCGACACGACTGCGGGTTCTTCGAACGTGGCCTTCAGCTACGTGGTGACGAGCGAGGTGACGAACTACACCACCGTGCCGGCCAATTCCCTGCTCAGTCCCTATCTCAGCAACAACCTCTACGAAGTGAAGCTGACCTTCCAGTGGCCGGTTTACGAGTCGGCGGCCGGACAGTTTCCCACGAACTACGGCAATGGCCGGCTCGTTGTGCGCACGCTGGTCAGCGGACAACTGACCAACGACAACGGCGGCTACCTCTTCATGGGCGTGACCTATCAAGGGCTATGAGAATTTTCCCTCCAGCCCAACGACCGGACGGCGCGATTGACGCGATGGGAGCGCGGCCTTCAGGCCGCAGAAGCGTTCCTGCGCAGTCCGTCTCCCCCTGTGCGCGGACTTCGCTTGCCGCCCGCACGGCCAGGGGTGTTCGATCTTTGGGTTTGAAGGTTCGCCAGCTGTTTTGTCTGTCCACCTTGCTGCGGCCTGAAGGCCGCGCTCCCGCCGCAAAAGCGAGCCCGGGACGGTGCCGGGCCGTCACCCTCCTTGAGCTGATGGTCGCGGTGAGCCTGATCTCCATCATCATCCTTGCGCTCTACGAGATGTTCGACCGCACGCAGCTGCAGATGCGGCGGGCGGTGCGCGATGTGGACAAGTTCGAGAGCAGCCGCGCGGCGGCGGACATTCTCCAGCGGGATCTGCCGCAGATGGTGGCGGCGAATTCGACGCAGGGCGCTTCAGCGGTCAACTTTTTCACCGGCACCAACTGGTCGGACGGCGCGTTCGGCATGACCAACAACGGCACCCAGGTGCAGCAGAACGTGCTGCATGACCTGTTTTTCGTGTCCTTTGATTCCGCCGCCACGCCGAACAACTGGATGGCCGTGGCCTATCGCGTGGCCAGCAGCACCAACCCGCTCGTCCCGGCGCCCGGTCTCGGCACGCTTTACCGTTGGGTCACGAACGCGAACCGTTTCTCCACGAACTTCCAGTCCAGCTATGCCACGGCCGCCGCCACCAACTATCAGCGCGTGGTGGACAACGTGGTCCATTTCCGCGTCACCGGCATCACGAACGGCGCGCCCATGCCGCCCGGCGGCTATCTTACGAACACGGAGCTGCCGGGAGTGGTCGAGATCGAACTGGGCTACATGGACAGCAAGACCGCTGGACGCGCCCGGGGCATCGCCGCCAGCTCCAATCAGTTCCGGCAGTATCTCTCCACCAACGTGGACAGCGTTCACATCTTCCGCATGCGCATCCCGGTTCGCCCCGGCCAGCAATGAAGATTCAGAGCCATTCAACCATTCAAGTGCAGGACTCGAAGCCGCGTCCGTCGCGCCGTTTCTCCCTCTCCCTTTGCGGAGCAAGGGGAGAGGGCCGGGGTGAGGGGTTGGCCGCGTCGGCGTTGGTGGCCGCACCCCTCATCCGGCCTGCGGCCACCTTCTCCCCTCGCTCCGCGAAGGGAGAAGGCTCGCGGGCTGGCATCGGTCGCTCCGCGCGTCAGTCCGGCGTCGCCCTCATCGCCACGCTCATCATGCTCTCGCTGGTCACGTTCATGGTCGTGGCCTTTCTCGGCGTGGCCAGGCGTGAGCGCCGGTCCATCGAGGCCCAGACGGGGCAGGGCGGCGCGCGTTCGGCCCAGGAGGCGGCCTTTGCCCGCGCGCAGGCTGAAATCATCGCGCAGCTTCTCGTCACCGGAGACAAGTGGAATTACGGGATGATCGCCCCCACAAACTTTCAGAACACCAACGCCTTCAACAACACCCTCAGCCCCACCAACGTCAACCACACCAACGCCCTGGCGCTGGGCCTGAACGCGTGGCTCACGAACCTCGGCAACCTGCAATACGATCCGCGCCTCCCTGTCTTCTCCTCCTATTACACGAACAGGACGCCCTACGATCTACTCCAGAGTGAAACCAACCAGGGCCGCTTCTACCTCGATTTCAACCGCAACGGGATGTTCGATTCCACCGATCCTTCCCAGGCCGCCGATCCCCACTGGATTGGCATGTTGGAGTATCCGGATGCGACTCATGGCCGGGACAACCGAGGCGTGGGCCGATACAGCTATCTCGTGGCCCCGGCGGGCAAGGCCCTGGACCTGAACCTGATTCACAACCAGGCCAAACTGCAGTTTCCCGCGGCGTTCGCAAACGAGGGCTACTACCGCAACCAGAACGTCGGCCCGCAGGAGATGAACACGGCCGCGTTGCTGGCGGAGGTGAATCCCTATTGGAATTACACCTATGACACCGTGGTGGGCAATTCGAGCATCCTTCCGCCCGCGGCGCAGAGCGCCTTCGGAGACGCCCGGGATCTGCTGCTGTTCCGGAACAACGGGGGCTACGACAACAACGCGAGCCTCAGCGCGCAGTTCGGTGTCACCGCGGCACAGAACCTGACCAACGCCGAGTTCAACGTGTTCGGATTCGGACCGTTGATGACCGGTCCCGCCATCTCCTCCTACTACGATGGCCTGAACTATTACTGGCCGGGCGGCAGCAACACTTCCGCGACCGCGCAGCGCTACTTCGACCTCAACGAGCTGTTCCTCACCAACCGCTCCTACGCCAATTTCACGGCAAATCTCAATTATCTCGGGAAGACCAACGAAGCGACATCCTCCCCCGCCGGTGAACTCAACCGCCGCACCTTCTACAAGCTGCTCAGCTCGCTCGGCGTCGAGTCCTGGCCGGTGACGAACAAGCTGAACCTGAACTGGTCCAACGCGCCGTTCACCGGGACCAACATCACGCTGGATTTCCCCGGCGGCGATTACTCGGGCTTCACCGGCTGGCATCCGGACTATTTCTTCTTCAACACCGCCGAGCTGATGATCCGCGCCAGCATCACGCCCAGCGTGTTCATCAACACCAACTGGACCGGCTTCGGTGTCGGCACCGATCCCGGCGTGCTGGTGACCAACTACTATTTCGGCACCAGCTTCCTTGGCACCAACTTCGGGATACTCAGCGTCACGAACATTCCGATCTTTCCGTTCAGCTACTACACGCCGGAGATGCACCGGTTGCTCCAGCTCACGGCGAACCTCTACGACGCCACCACGACGAACAGCGCCTCGCCCGCCTACCCGACGCTCTTCCGGCCCTACTTCGCCTTCAACACCAACGGCTGGCCCAGCAACGACTTCATCAAGATCGTCGGCTACACGACCAACGCGACGGACACCGGCCTGCTGGCCCTGCCCGTGTATGACCTGTCCGACCCGAACGGCCGCATGGCCCTGTATCAGGGACCGGGCGCGACCGTCAGCCCGGCGGGGATCGGGAGCAACCAGTTGTGCGTGGTGGCGGGCACGCCGGTGATCGTCGGCGTGAAGAAGGGGTATCCGAACTTCAATGAGTTTGGGGTGCAGACCATTTTCTCCGACACGCGCCGGCTGGAGTTCGTGAAGACCAACGCGACGAACATCGGCCCGATGTCCATCGCCGGGATGCCTCTCTTGCAGACCAACCAGTCACACGTCATCGGGCTGACAAACATCTTCGGGATCGAGGCGTGGAACTCCTACTTCACGGCGTTTCCAAGGGACCTCCGAATGGCGGTGACGAACGTGTCCTACATCGTTCTGACCAACGAGTTCGGCCCGCTCTACACGAACATCGCGGTCAATGGCACAAACATCTTCATTGGAGCCGGCACATGGCGGGGCATGTCCAACGGGCTGGCCAGCTTCAAGAGCTTCTTCTTCACGAACATTCCGCAGCTCTCCGCGACGCTTGCGATGGGCTACGCCTACGCCACGAACTATCCTCCGCTGGCGGGCTTCACCAACGGTGGCTTCATCCCGGCCAGCCCCACCGGTCCCGGAAGTCCGAGCATTTTCAACCGCTCGAATGGTTTCCCCGACATGAAGCTGGGCATCACCATCACGAACTCCATCCGCTACGCGCTCTACGAGCCGAACAGCAATCGCGTGGTGGACTTCGTGAACCTCACAGGGCTCGTCACCGGACTCGACCTGGCCGCCGCACTGCGCGTGACCAACAGCACCAACGACACCGGCGCGCGATTCTGGCTTACGAATCGTGTTGGCGGCGTCCTCAACCCCACCCTCGGCATCAGCAACCAGATTGCGTTGAGCCTGGACACGAACGTCAACTCCATGGCCACCAACCTCTGGCGGCAATACAGCCTGAACACGCCCATCCTGCGCGAGATCGACCGCTTCCGCAAATGGATGGGCACCAACGGCCCCCTCGCAATCAACCAGCGTCCCCTGTCCACGAACCTGACCACCATCCAGGCTCCGTTTACTCCGACACGCCTCGTGTCCTTCACCGCCACCTGGGAGGCCAACGACCCGCTGGTGCATTACACCTCCACCGACCTGTCCGATCCGTATCGTGTGACGCTCAACGACCAGGTCACTCCGATCATTCCGCCCACCACCATAGCTCCGCCGGCGGGGACGCTGTTCCGCGTTGATTTCGGGGTGTTCGGCGGACGTTTCGGTGCCGTCACAAACGGCGGAGTGAACCGCTACTGCATGCCCTGGGGGCGGCCGCTGGATACCACCGGCTCACGGCTTGCGAGCCTGACCAACTTCTACGTGGTTGCGCCCGCCGCTTACGATTTGCGGTTGAAGGATCCTGGGGTTGTCAGTTCCGAGTGGTGGGATTTCCCGCAGCGCAAGTTCGCCAACCTGGGCTGGATCGGCCGCGTTCACCGCGGCACGCCGTGGCAGACCGTCTATCTCAAATCCGAAGTGCCCAACACCACCAACTGGTTCTACTGGGCGCACAGCACCGAGACGATGCCGACCAACGACTGGCGGCTCATGGACGTGTTCACCACCGCCATCAACACCGATGCCACGCGCGGCCTCCTCTCGGTCAACCAGACGAACAGCGCCGCATGGGCCGCGGCGCTGGGCGGCACGCTCGTCCTTTCAAACAACGGCGCGGGTTATATGGCCATGCCCATCACCCCCACGCTCAACGGGGCCTCGCAGCTCGCCACGATCGTCGGTGACCTCGCGGGCGGCATCATCAACGCGAAACAGCGCGTGCCCATGTGGAACCCCGTGGCGAACTACAGCGCGGGCGACGTGGTGGCCTACACCGTCCTCCCGTATCTCGTGTTTGGCGACACGCTGCCGCATTCAGACAGATGCTTTGTGGCGGTGAACGGAACCAACCAGAACCAGAACCCGCTCCTGCAGGTGACGACCAACAACTTCTCATACTGGGTGAACGCCTATTTCTGGAGTTCTGTCTCGAACTACTCCGCCGGAAGTCTCGTCGTGCATCGCGGCGTGTCCTACTACTCGCTCATCAATGGCAATGTGAACTTGCTGCCGGATCAGTCGCCGGGTCAGTGGGAAATGTTTCCCAGCCGCTCCTTCACCCGGGTTGGTTCAGTCCTGGGCACGCCGGAGTTGAGCGTGCAGTCGCCTTATCTCAACAGGGGCCAGCCATGGCGTGGCGTCGTTTACGCGACCGGGGCGCGGGTTTACTGGCAGGGCTGGTATTATCAGGCGCTCCGCCCGGTGCCCGCCAACCAGCCGCCGAATCCCTACTGGCCTTACTCCGATCGCCGCAACGCGGCGAACGCCTACTGGTGGCCGCTGGAATCGCCCGCCATTTCCGTGAATGCCGGCACTTCGGATTCCCTCTCCGACGTTTTCATCGAGCGCATTCCGCAGCAGACGCTGGGGCTGATGCAGCTGGAGCAAAGCCCGCGCTTCGTGATCTACGCCTATGGCCAGTCCCTGCGTCCGGCGGATCGTGGCGTCTATGTGGGCAGCGGCGCGTATCAGGGCATGGTCACGAACTACCAGATCACCGGGGAGGTCGCCTCGCGCGCGGTGGTGCGCGTGGACGGCCTGCCGGAACCGGGCTTCCTGCCGCGCCCGTTGCCCACGAACGCGCCGCCGCAGGTGACGCCCCGCGTCGTGGTGGAAAGCTTCAAGCTGCTGCCGGCGGATTACTGACACAACCCGTGATGACATTTCCGACCCAACAAACTTTCCAGCCACGCCGATGTTTCATACCATTTCGGAATGGAAGTCGGTGGAATCGGTGGCGGACCGCGACGCGCCTTGCCTCCCTCTCCCTTCATCGGATGAGGGGAGAGGGCCGGGGTGAGGGGT
>JBAYGL010000081.1:0-14330 GCA_041666725.1 Limisphaerales bacterium | reverse complement strand
TTGTCTAAGCGCCATTCCCCCGTTGGGGCTGCAAGAAAAGTAAGATGCGCCCTTCGCAAATCCCAGACACCGGCAAGGCGAACACCACGGGCATCTCGATCATGCGCCGCCCATTTGAAACTCGCGTTGCTCGCGCCGACCCCGTCGGCAGACGGGGCTCGACGGAGTCTCGCCCTACCGCAGCTCCCGCTCCCTGAGCATCGCGAAGATGACCGGCGTGACCACGAGGATGTGCAGGAGGCTGCTCACCATGCCGCCGCTCACCATGCCGCCGTTGACGCTGCGGGCGGGGACACCTACGTTCATGCCATGATTACGGTTGAACGCGTCAATGGCATGACGCACATCACTTTCCCCGAAGCCGAAGTTCCGGGGGATCGGTTGAAATCTTTCCTCGACTGGCTGCGGCAGCCGCAAACCGAACGCGTCACGACGGTGGACCCGCTGTCGCGCGCCGAATGGGAACGGATTTATTCCCAGCCCGATGAATTCGCCGGTGTCAGCGCCGGGCAGTTGGCTGCCTCGCAAGTGCAGGAGGAGCCGCAGTGAGTCCATGGGAGGTGTGGGACTACGAGTTCGCGTGGGGCAGACATCCGGCGGTCATCGTCTCCAATCCTGTGCGTGTGGAGCGCAAACCGGAGGTCGTGGTGCTCGCCTGTCGCACCCTCCGCCCCGGCACCGAGCGCGACCCTGAAGCCAACGAAGCCTTGCTGGATGAAGCGGATGGACTGGATTGGAAGACGCTCGTGCGGTGCGACCTGCTATGGACCGTGCCGAAGTCCAGGCTGACGCGACGGCGTGGTGAGGTGACGCTCGCCCGGCGCAAGGACATTGCGCGCAAGATTGTTCAGGGTCTGGCCGTGGCCGGGCTTTGAGGCCGGAGTTCCCTCTCCCGCAGCATTGCGAAGATGACCGGCGTGACCACGAGGATGTGCAGGAGGCTGCTCACCATGCCGCCGATGACGGGCGTTGCGAGCGGCTGCATCACCTCGCTGCCGGGGCGGTGGCTCCACATGATGGGCAGCAGGCTCGCGACGATGGTCGCCACGGTCATCACCTTGGGGCGCAGGCGCAGGCGCGCGCCGTCCTTGATGGCTTGGATGAGGTCGTCACGCGTGAAGGGCTGGCCGGCGGCGGCGCGCTCGGCCTGTTTCTTCGCCACCATCTCCTCCAGATACACCACCATCACCACGCCGGTCTGGATGGCCGTGCCGAAGAGCGCGATGTAGCCCACCCACACGCTCACGCTGAAGTTGTAGCCCAGCAGGTATTGCAGGAAGACGCCGCCCGTCAGCGCGAAGGGCACGGCGAGGATGACGTGCGCGGCCTCCTTCGCCGAGTGATAGACCACGTAGAGCAGCAGGAAGATGATGAGCAGCGTGGCCGGGAAGATGTAGTAAAGCGTCTGCTGCGCGCGGAGAAGATTCTCATATTCGCCGCTGTATTCGATGGTCATGCCGGGCGGGAGCGTGGGCTCGATCTGCTCCTTCACGCGGCGCTTCACGTCCTCGACGAAGCTCGTGAGGTCGCGCTCCTGCACGTTGGCCTGCACGAAGACACGCAGGCGGCCGTTCTCGCTCGCGATTTCGCTCGGGCCGGTCGTGCGGCGGATGGTGGCGAGCTGGCCGAGCGGCATCTGCTTGCCGCCGGGCGTGGCGACCAGCACGTCGCCGAGGCGTTCGAGGTCGTCGCGTTCGTCGCGCTGCAAGCGCACCTGGATGCCGGTGCGCTCGCGGGGGTCCATGCGCTCGGCGGCTTGATAGGTCGTGGAAATCACCTTGCCACCGATGCCGGTCTCCACTGCGTCGAGCACGTCCTGCGCACGCAAACCAAAGCGCGCCATGGCCACGCGGTTCACCTCGACTTCGAGATACGGCTTGCCCTGCACGCGGCTCGGCGCGACGCCCACGGCCCCGCGCACTTCCTTCACCACGCGCTCGACCTCGAAGGCCTTGCGCTGCAAGTCGTCGAGCGAGCCGCCGAGTATCTTCACGCCGAGCTGCGCACGGATGCCGGTGGAGAGCATGAGGATGCGGTTCTCGATGGGTTGCAAAAAGCCGGGGACGTAGCCGGGGACGTTGGAGAGTTTCTCGGTGAGTTCGGCGATGAGCGTTTCCTTCGTGGACTCAGGGCGCCACACGGGGTTGCGATAGACGCCGGGAATGGTGATGAAGCCGAGATAGGTGTGGTTCGTGGGCAGCCACTCGGGCTTGAGCATGATGGTGGTCTCGATCATCTCGACAGGCGCGGGATCGGTGGCGGTCTCGGAGCGGCCCAGCTTGCCGCCGACGCTCTCGACCTCCGGCAGGCTGCGGATGACGCGGTCCTGCCAGGACATGACGCGCTTCACCTCGGTGAGCGACGTGCTGGGCAGCAGCACGGGCATGAAGAGGAGCGAACCTTCGTTGAGCGTGGGCATGAAGTCCTTGCCAAAGCCGGCGAAGAGTTTGGTGAAGCCCGGGTGGCGTGCGGCGAAATCGGCGAGGAGGCGGGCTTCTTCAGGAGCGCGGACGCCCACGTCCGCCGCACGCTCCTGCGGACGTGGGCGTCCGCGCTCCTCCTGCTTCGCGAGCCACAGCATCACCGGCTTGGGCAAGCCAAACGCAATGGCCAGCGCGAACGCGAGCAACACCGCCGCGCCGGTCATCACGGTCTTCCGCCAGCGGAGCGCGAGGTCGAGGATGGGATCGTAGATGGCGAGCAGCACGCGCATGACCCAGTTGCGGTCCTCGGAGTGGAACGGTCCGCGCACGAGGAGCGAGCACAGCGCCGGCACGATGGTCACCGCGAGGATGGTTGAGCCGATCATCGCGAAGGTCTTGGTGAACGCGAGCGGGTGGAACAGCTTGCCCTCCTGTCCCGACAACGCGAACACCGGCAGGAACGCCAGGATGATGATGACCATCGCGAAGAAGATGGGGCGGCCGACTTGCTGCGCGGAGGAGAGGACGACGGCAAGGGTTTCCTCGGGGGTGAGACGGATGGAGGAGTGTTCAGTTTTCAGTTTACCAGTATTCAGTGGGGCAACGGGCAGTGGGGACACTGCTGGTGATGCTGAGTCGTTCGCTCCCTCACCCCGGCCCTCTCCCCCGGTGGGGGCGAGGGAGGAAGAAGCGTTGGTTGCAGCCGGCGCACTCGCTGCGCCGGCGACTGAAGACTGAACACTGATTACTGCACACTTCTTCTGCTTCTCCTCCTCGGCTCGTTCACAGTGTCGAATCACATTCTCCGTCATCACGATGCCCGCGTCCACGAGCACGCCGATGGCGATGGCGATGCCGGAGAGCGACATGATGTTCGAGCTGATGCCGAACTTCTCCATGAGGATGAACGACACCAAGATCGAGAGCGGCAGCGGCACGGTGACGATGAGGATGCTGCGGAAGTGCCAGAGGAAGATGATGTGCGCGAGCGTGACGAGGATGATCTCCTCGGCGAGCGCGTGCTTGAGCGTGTCGATGGTGCGCTCGATGAGTTCCGCCCGGTCGTAGAAGGACTTGATGGTCACGCCGGGCGGGAGGCTCGGCTGGATCTGGCGGATCTTCTCCTTCACGCGGTTGATGGTCGCCAGAGCGTTCTCGCCGTTGCGCATCACGACGATGCCGCCGACCACTTCACGTCCGTCCACGTCCAGCGTGCCGCGGCGGAAATCGCCGCCGAGCTGCACGGTGGCGATGTCCTTGAGGTAAATGGGAATGCCGCCGCGCTCCATCAACACAACGTTCTCCAAGTCCGCGAGCGACTTCACGAGTCCGAGTCCGCGCACGACGAACTCCATGCCGTTCTCCTCGATGACCTTGCCGCCCACGTTGAGATTGCTAGCGCCCACGGCGTCCATCACGTCCTTCAGCGTGACTTTGCGCGCGCGCATCTTCAGCGAGCTGACTTCGATCTGATACTGCCGCACGAAGCCGCCAATGCTCGCGACTTCAGCGACGCCCTGCACGGCGTTAAGCTGGTAGCGGATGAACCAGTCCTGCAACGCGCGGAGCTGGCCGAGGTCGTAGGCAGGTTGAGAGTTGAGAGTTGAGAGTTGAGCGCCTGGGTTCGTGCGCGCATCTCCGTGCGCGTGCTGCGGGTCAACGTGGAGGTAATACTGATAGACCCAGCCAAGGCCTGTGGCGTCCGGGCCGAGCTGGGGGACGACTCCAGCGGGGAGTTGCGCGGCAAGCAGATTCAACCGCTCCAGCACGCGCGTGCGTGCGAAGTAGTTGTCCACCTTCTCCTCGAAGATGATGGTCAGCATCGAGAAGCCGAACATCGAGTTCGCGCGCACGGTCTTCACGCCCGCCAGTCCTTGCAGACCAACGGACAGCGGATACGTGACCTGGTCCTCGACCTCCTGCGGCGAGCGCCCCGCCCAGTCCGCGAACACGATGACCTGGTTCTCCGACAGGTCGGGAATCGCGTCCACCGGCGTGCGGTAGAGTGCGCGCGTGCCGAACGCGATGAGGAAGAACACGCCGCACACCACCAGAAAGCGGTTCCGCAAGGACCATTCGATGAGGCGATTGATCATATGGGGTCTCTTTTCAGCGGTGCGGCATTGCAGGCATCATTTCTTTGCGGCGAGCTTCTCGAGGAACTTCGCCGGCTCCTTCTTGAAGTCGGGCAGGCAGTTCTTGCAGCAGAACTTTATTTCCTGGCCCTCGTGGACATACACGACGGGCGCGCCCATGGAGCCGAGCTTCTCGCCGGAGACGATGCAGACGTCCAACGGGTAGGGCTTCGAGGCGACCTTGGCGTCGGAAGGGGTTTTCGTGACTTCTTTTTTGAGTGCATCGGCTTTTGAAGCGGTGGGAGCCGGCTCCTTTTTATCGCAGGCGACGAGAATGGTGGCGGCGAGCGCGCTGATCAGGATTGTGTATGTGGCTTTCATTGCTTCTGTGAGTTTTGAGTTTGGGAGGCGGCGCCCTTCGCGGGCGCCGAAAGTTTCAGGAGGAACTTTGCCGGGTCTTTCTCAAACTCCGGCTGGCAACCGCCACAGCAGAATTTCACCTGCTGGCCCTGGTAGATCAGCGATATCGGCTCGCCCATGGAGCCCAGCTTCTCGCCGCCGACGATGCACACGTTGAGTGGATAGGGCTTCACGCCTTCCGGGAGTGCAGACGTGTGTTGGTGAACCGGCGCGGCTGCGGACGGCGCGGGCGCGGGCGTTTCGTCTGCCTGTGAATTGAGCTGGGCCTGGCCGTCAATGAGCAGGTTGCCCGTTGTCACGACGCGTTCACCTTCCTTCACTCCATCGAGGATTTCCCAAAGCTCATCGCCAGCGCGGCCCAGCTTCACGCGGCGTTGTTCGTAAGCGCCCGCCCCCTTGTCCACATAAACCACCGCGCGGTCGCCGGTGTGCAGCACGGCGGAGCGCGGCAGTGTGAGGACTTCAGGCGTGTCGAGCTTCACGAGAGCTTCTGCGTAGGTTTTGTGAAGAAGTTCGCGGCGGGCGCGGCCCTGCACGGTGAGGAGCGGATTCTGCAATTCAACGCGCACCCGCGCGCTGCGGGTCATGTCGTTGAGGTTCGGGTCAATGAATGAGATTGTGGCGTTGAACTTTTTGCCCGGCACGCTCGGCACGGTGAGTTCCACCTCCTGCCCGACGCGCACCCACGAGAAGTCGCGCTCGTAGAGGTCGAACTGGAACCACATGGTGAAGAAGTCGGCGAGTTCGAAGAGCTTGTCGCCCTCCTTCACGAACTGGCCTTCGTAAATTTCACGCGAGACGACCGTGCCGGTCACCGGTGCGAGGATTTCGCTGAGATGGTTCGTCTCCGATTTGAATGGCAGTTTTGCGACCTGCGCGGGCGTGAGGCCGAAGCGCACGAGACGTTGCTCGGCCGCGGCCATCAACCGCTTGTGTTCGGCGGTCAGCGCGTAACTGTGGGCCATCTGGCTCTGGCGGAAGAGCAGCGCGTATTCGCGCTCGGCGTTCAGCAGCATCGGGCTGTAGAAGGTCGCCAGCGGCTCGCCTTCCTTCACCTCCGCGCCGATGAAGTTCACGTGCAGCTTCTCGATGCGGCCCTCGACGTAGGCGGAGAGACGGCGGTGTTTCGCATCGTTGTCGTCGATCGTTCCGGCGACACGCAGTGTGCGGATCAGCGGGCGTCTGCGCACCCCGGCGGTTTGCACATGCACGGCCTGGATCGCATT
Source organism: Limisphaerales bacterium (assembly GCA_041666725.1). GTDB lineage: Bacteria > Verrucomicrobiota > Verrucomicrobiia > Limisphaerales > SXTU01 > SXTU01. The sequence goes on along the minus strand of JBAYGL010000081.1, from coordinate 8,186 downwards.
CGAACCGAGGCTCACGGTGCCGGCGGAAAGCTCGTATCCCTTCTGTCCTTCGTAAACCGGCACAAGGTCCATGCCGCACACCGTGCATTTGCCGGGCTTGTCCGACTTCACCCACGGGTGCATGGAGCTTTGGTAATAAAGCACTTTTCGGCCGGAAGAATCAGTCCTGGCCGCGGGCGTGTGATTCCGCGAACCGTCGAAATGATTTGCTGCGAACCAGCCGCCCGCGCCCGCGAGCGCGGCGGTGGCGAGAAGGATGGGGAGAAGCTTGGTGTTCATACAGACTGGTTATATGTGGACAATATGTATGCGTGTTATTTGTTCGGCGACGCTGCGACCGGATGCTGATGAGGCGGCCGGCTGTTGAGCTGGACGAGCAGCGGGGCGAGTTGGAAGTGATCAGGCAGGTCACAGAGCGCGGCGAGGTCGGCGAGGGCCTGATGTTGCTCGACGATGGCGCGATCCTGCATGAGTTGAGCTTCGAGGAATGCGCGACGGGCGTCGAGGATGTCGCGCAGCGCACCACGGTTGCCTTCCCAAAGGACGAAGTGCGACGCCATCGCCTGTTGCGCGCGCTGGAGGATTTCGTCGCGGTAGAGCACGGCCTCGCGATACGCGGTGTCGGAGGCGAGAGTCAGACGCAGGACTTCCTCGCGAACGCTGAGTTCGTAATCTGCAAGCTCGGCTTCGACCGTGCGGACTTTGGCTTCGTCACGGCGAAGGTCGGCGCGATACTTGGGTGCATTCCACCAGGGGAGATTCAGACTTACCGTGAACATCCCTTCGCGGAAGCCGGCGTCACCACTGTATTGCCGGCCTTGAATTCCGAGGCTTATGTCTGGACGGCGCATGGTTTCGGTGAGCCGGGTCAGGGCCTGGGCCTGGGATTTTTCCTGACGAAGCACTTTGATGCGTGGTTCGTTGGTGGCAGCGTAGCCGGCAAGGGCGGGAGAGTAGGCAACCGGCGGCATCAAACGCGGCAATTCGACACTTGGCCAGGGTGCTTGGAGATCGCGGCCCAGCAGCCGGTTCAGCGCCGCTTGCTCGGTGCGCAGCCGGCTTTGCTCGGTGCGCAACGCATCGGTGCGTCGGCTCTTCTCATTCTGAATCTGAAGAATGTCCGTGTGCGAACTCATCCCGACACGGAATTTTTCTTCATTCAGGGCGATGAGAGTGTCCAGCCAGGCAAGGTCATTGGTCACAAAGCCGACCGTGCGATGGACGAGCGCGATGCGGAGCAGAACCTTGGTTATGTCGCGACGCAATTGAGTCCCCCGGAAGGCGGCTTCAGTCGCCTGGGTCTGAGTTTCCGCGACGATAATGTCACGACTCAGACGAGGCCGGTCCCAGAGCGGGAGCTTCTGTTCGACTCCATACACAATATCGCCTTCCACATCGAGAGTTCCTCGGCGTGGTCCGGCGAGAATCCCTCCGAGGGAAAATTTGGGATCCTCCCAGCTTCGCACGGTTTGGATGCCGAGTCGGCTGGCAGAAGTGCGTGCTTCCACTAAATGGAGGCCGGAATTGTTGGTGCGAGCCTCCTCGAACAGATCGCCCAACACAGACGCAGAAAGTGAAATGGGGCTGGAATCAAGCGCGGGTGAGGCGGCTTCCAATTTCCACTCACTTGTGCGGAAAACGTTTAACACAAATAAGATACAAAATAACGATTTCATAAAGACATCCACAAAGCGAACCAAACAGAGAACAACGTCCACGCTACCGCGTTATGCGTGGGCACACTGCGACTGGGTAGTGGGAATCAGATGAGGAAGCTGCAATTCCGCACATACAGCGGAACGTCAGCGGAGGCAGGGAGAATCGACAGAGAAGCCGTTTGAGCGATGAAATCCGGCTTGAGGATGACGAAGGGAACGATTCGCAGTAAAGCAACAATGAGCTGTGAGCGAGAAGAATCAGGTGCTGGAGCAGACCCGATTGGAGACAGCGGCGTGTTCGACGACTTGACGCAGCACCCTGAAACACCGCATTGGCAGGGAAGAGCGCTCTTACAGAGCCCGGGATATGAGGACGTAGAAGCCGTCAGGTGCGAGAGCACCAGTGCAAGGCTGAAAAGTATGGCTACGACGGCCTTCACGCGAAGTCAGTGTATTGGGTTGGACGCATGAGTCAAAGGGAAGTTCAAGCAAGAGCATGAAAGGGGGAGAGGATGCCAAGGGAAGGTGTTCCACATGGAACAACCTTTGGATTCTCGTTTGCTCTGATTCTAGCTTACAAGTCACCGCAGCATCCAGAATGACCGGGGATGTCGTCTTGGTGCTCAACGGCACCGGAGGCGGCTGATTCCGTTTTTGGGCTGCGTTTCATCGCCACCATCACCACGCTGATGTCAGCTGGGCTGACTCCTGAGATGCGGGCGGCCTGGCCGAGGGTGGATGGACGGATTTGGTCGAGCTTCGTGCGTGCCTCAGGGCGGAGGTTGTGGAGAGAGATGTAGTCGAGCCAGTCGGGAATGCGTTTGTCTTCCATCGTGCGGAACCGTGCGATCTCACTTTCCTGCCGCTGAATGTAGCCGTCGTATTTGAGGGCGATTTCCACCTGCTCAACCACTTCGGAATCCAGCGCCTCGTTCCGGATTGGTAAGTCCTTGTAGCTGATCTCGGGCCGCTTTAGCAGTTTGGCGAGGGAATCTGACCCTGCGTATGTCCTATCCAGCCGGTCCAGCTCCGTTGCGATCGCGTCCCGCTTGGCCGCCACCTTCTGCCACAACCGCTCCGATAACAGCCTAACGTCCCGGCCGATCTCCGACAGCCGCAGGTCCGCGTTGTCCTGCCGAAGCAGCAGGCGATACTCCGCCCGGCTCGTAAACATCCGATACGGCTCCACAGTGCCCTTGGTCACGAGGTCGTCGATCAACACCCCGATATACGCCTGATCGCGACGCAGCACCACCGGTTCGCGCCCTTGAACACGGCGTGTGGCGTTGATGCCCGCCATGAGACCCTGCGCCCCCGCCTCTTCGTAGCCAGACGTTCCGTTGATCTGGCCGGCCAAAAATAGGTTGCGGCAAACCTTCGTTTCAAGACTCGGAAGCAATTGAGTCGGGAAGGCGAAATCATATTCCACTGCGTAGGCAGGGCGCATTATTTCCGCCTGTTCGCAGCCGACGATGCTGCGAACCATCTCATATTGGACCTCGAACGGCAGACAGGTCGAAAAGCCGTTCACGTAAATCTCATCCGTCGCGATGCCTTCCGGCTCCAGGAATATCTGTTGCCGTTCTTTCTCAGGGAATTTGACGATCTTGTCCTCGATGCTCGGACAATACCGGGGTCCAACCCCTTCGATGACCCCGGAATACATGGGCGACTTGTGGATGTTGGCCCGGATAATTTCGGCCGTTCTCTCTGTGGTCCAGGTAATGTGACACGGCAGTTGGCCGCCGGCTTGGGCGAGGATGGAGCCTGGCGGAAACGCGGGATGCTCTTGAGATGTCCTAGGCTCTGACCTTCCGCGCTCCCGTTCCATGTGGAACAATTCATCCGCCCGCAGGTCATCCTTCCAGTAGCTGAACCACGGCACCGGCTCATCACCGGGCTGCACGTCCATCTTGCTGAAATCAATGGAACTCTTGACCAGCCGTGGCGGGGTGCCGGTTTTCAGACGGCCCAGTTCCAAGCCAACTTCTTTCAGCGAAGCCGATAATCCCATTGCCGCAGCTTCACCAGCGCGGCCACCGGATTGTTGATTTGAGCCGACATGCATTAATCCGCGCAGGAATGTTCCCGTGGTGATGACTACCGCCTTCCCGAGATATTGCACCTCCAGTGTCGTTTCCACTCCCCGCACCTCACCGTCCTGATGCAGCAGCTTCACGGTCTGGCCCTGCTTGCAGTCAAGGTTGGGTTGACGCTCACATAACCACTTGAGCCGGAACTGGTAAGCCTTCTTGTCGCACTGCGCACGAGGGGCTCGGACGCTGGGACCTTTTTTTGCGTTCAGCATCCGAAACTGCAATCCAGTCATGTCTGTGTTTCGCCCCATCTCGCCGCCCAGAGCGTCGATTTCGCGGGTCAGATGTCCTTTCGCGAGTCCGCCGATGGCTGGATTGCAGGACATCTGGCCTATCGTATCCAGATTGATGGTGAGCAGCAGCGTCTGTGCTCCCATGCGAGCGGCTGCCAATGCGGCCTCTACTCCCGCATGACCCGCTCCGACAACAATCACGTCGTATAATTTGGGGTAGGTAAATGCCATGTAAGCAAATTAGTTGGCTATAATAGTTTTGCAAAATGCTTTCTATAAACCACTTACAACAATTTCAGGTTTGAAAAAGAATTGATCGGTCTGCGCTATCTGGCAGTTGTGCCGCAACTCTGGTGTTCAAGGCAATAAAACGGTTCGGCAGCAATCAAATCCTGAACAAGGGTGGTAGCCAAACGGATTTGAAGTGCTGCTGCCCAAACGACCTAATAGTCAATAAAGTAAAAGGTCAGCGACGGCTCCGATGTCCAAGGGAGCGGGAGCTTATGGCTTTTCCACCGCCAGGAGCTCGATTTCGAAAACCAGCACTTCGTTGGGTCCGATGCTTGAACTGCCACGCTCACCGTAGGCCAGATAGTGAGGAATGAAGAGTTCCCATTTGCTGCCCTCCTTCATCAGCAACAATGCCTCTGTCCAGCCCTTGATGACGCCAGTGACGGCAAACTCGAGGGGGAGGTTTTTTTCGTAGGAACTGTCGAAAACGCCCGCAATTTGAAGAGTTTTCTTGTCCACCAAGCGTCCGGTGTAGTGGACGCGCACCTTGTCCTTCTCCGTCGGCTGCTTGCCGGTGCCAGCCTTGAGGACACGATATTGCAATCCGCTGGGGCGCTCGACGACGTCAGGCTGCTGCCTGTTCTTGGCGAGGAATTCCTTCCCCTTCTTCAGATTGGTCTCGGGGATGTTCAGGTCCACCGTCGGGGGAATGAGGTTCGACGGCGGGCGATTCGTGCCGGCTTGTGACACCTGCGTGCCGGGGACGGTCGCGAGAAGCCACGGTGCGTTCTTGGGCACGGGCAGACTAAGAGCCGTGAGCAATTGCAGACGAAGTTGAGGGTTCCATCCCTCGCCAGCCGGTGCATTGATGAGGCGGTCGAGCGCATCCTGGCGGAGCTTGGGCAAGGGTGGCAGGTCCACGCGGTCACGGTCGGAGCGCTCCACACGCTTTGCATAGCCATCAAAAATCTGCTGGATGAGCCGCAGATACCCCTGCGCGCGGTCATCTTCGCCGATGGCCAGCTCATAAAAATGCCGTGTGAACATGCCTTCAATGGCGCTCTGCACCTTGTCTTTTCCGAGATCCATCAGCTCCTTGTAACGCTCCAGCACGAAGTCGGTCACGGTCTGGCCGGGTCTTGTGTAGCGGTTGGGGTATTTCTTGGCGAGGTAGTCGTGCCACCGCGCCGCGTCCCTCTCGCGGTTGTGGGTGTAGAAATCGGTGATGACCTGCTTGAGGAAATTCGCGTGGGCGGTTCCGATGTTGTCGGCATTTGCGGGATCGTTGATCAGCATCTGCTCGTAGCCTTCGTTCGCCACAGGGATTGCTGCGAGGTTCGGGCCAAACTCGTAATACTTATCCACCGGGTTGTAAATGAGCCGTCCACGCTGGGCGGCAAGCTGCATGGACTGGTAAATCACGCGGCGCAGGGTGATCAGCTGCTCCGGCTTCGAATTCTTGAGGCCGAGGGAGGCCCAGTAAATCGCATGTGTCTCCGGCAGACGCCACTCCAGCGGGCCGTATTTCTGGTCCACTTCGCGCGCCAGCTTGGGATCCATCTTGTATTTCTCACGGAGAACCTTCGCGCGCCGCTTTGCGTCGTCCGTCTGGGGGTTGATCATCTCCTCCCAGTTTGGCCTGAACTGATTGCCGAAGACCTCGGTCATCTGCCGCGCCCATTCGCGTTTGTAGTTCATGTGGGCGTTGTCGAGGTTTCCGCCCATCTTGTGCTGGAAGTGCCAGGCCAGCTCGCGGTAGATGAGGGTCTCGTTCGGATTGTATTTCAACGCCTCGTCGCGCAGCAGCTCGATGCCGCGGTTCACCCAGAACCAGCGGTCATTGTTGTCGGGGAATTTGACCGAGATGTTGTAGGAGAGGTTCCATGCCTGATGCACCCACACGGCGACAAAGTGCGGCTGCAGCTTCGTGATCCAGTCGGAGAGCTGGACCATCTCGAAGTATTTCTCGTCGACCTGAAGGTCGTTGAGCCGGATCCAGAGGACGTTGGAAATCAGCCCGCGGAAGCCGCCCAGCGCGACGGCGGTGAAGGCCATCACCGGCGGCATGCTCTCGGTCGCCTCGACGCGCGTGAGCTTGAGCCTGCTGCGCTCGGCCGTCAGCTCACGCTGCGCAAGGTTGACGCCGAAAAGCAGCGCCACGGCGAGCAGGGACAGCAGTGGTTTGAAAAAACGACGGTCCCTCATGTCAGCCCTTGCCCTGCGCTGTGGCGAGTTCGCGCCGGTTGAAAATGAGCATGCCGCCGATCGCGAACACGCCGCCGACCAGACCCCAGACGTTCACAAACGCGAGTGCGAGCGTCTTCCACGACACGCTGCGACCCGTGCTGAGCGAGTCTATCGGCGAGAACGAATTGACAAGCGTGAGCACGTCGCTTGTCAGCTTGAAGGCCGGCACCATGATGAAGTCCAGTGCGCCGAGCATGCCTTCCTTCGCCCCGGTGTCGTGGTTGGTGCCGCCGAACGTGCCGTCCTTCACCACCGTGGCGACCGTGCCGCTGCTCATGCCCACGATCAGCACCATGATGGAGAAAAAGGCCGCGACCGGGAACGACAGGTAGGATGCGCCTGCCAGGCCGATGGCCGCCAGCAAGCCCAGCCAGATGAAAATGATGGTCACCCCGCGGGCGAAGTTAAGCCCGAACGTGCCCTCGTGATAGAGCACCTCCAGGCCCTCCTCGATGTCGAAGAGCAACGCGACCTGGTTGGGGTTTCCGACTGAAATGTAGAGCTTGCCGTCCTTGTCCACCATGTCCCTGTAGCGTCCGTTTTTGACAGGCTCGGTGACGGGATTTCCCTTTTCATCAAGCAGGTTGATGCCGAACTCGTGGAAAGTGTCCGGGGTGAGCGGACGGGTGATGCGAATGCGCTTGAGTGAATCCGGCGGGCCGATCTCCCAGATCGTGCCGTAGGTTTCGCCCTTCGGGGTGAATTGCGCCGACTGGAATTTGACGCGGAGATAGACGGGCGTGTTCGCGAGCCGGCCACGGGCGAGCCCGGTGTCGATGACCCAAGTCCGGGCCGCGCGGGGTGGCACGGCCTGATACTGGGACTTGATGAATTCCCGGACATTCTTCCGCACGGTGGCCAGGTCCGCTCCATTGGCGATTGCGCCGATTTCCTTGATGCGCTCCTTCACGATCCTCTCCACCTCGGAGTCAAAGTCAGGCGGCACCTCCCTGAAGGACCCGCGGGCGATGAGCAGCTCGTTCTTCAGGATCGCCTGCTGTTTGTCCGGCAGGCTTGTCGCACGCCATTGGATCAGGATGAAAATGGCCAGGCCCGAAAGGCCGAGAAGCGCGAGGTTCAGCCCCATGATGCCCAGCCATTTTCCAAGCCATATCTGCCAGCGGGGAATGGGCTTCACCACCACCATCTGCATCGAGCAATCCTCCACATCACGCGCCAGCGTGCCGGTGGCCAGCCAGAGCGTGACCAGACCGAGGATGGCCGTGACCGCGCTGAGACAGTAGGTGATGACGATCTGCACCAGGCCGCGTGCGGTGCCGTCATGCTTGAGCACAAGCGGGAGGCCGACGACGACGATGACGAGGAGCACCGCCAGCACGGGCACAAGGCGGTAGCGCACGACGGCCTTGATGGTGAGCCGGGCGACGGCGAGCAACTGCTGCCACGCCGGCGGCACGCGGAGGACAACCGGGGCCGTGCCGGTGCGCCACTCCAATGGGATCGCCTCGCCAACGGCCTTGAATTTCGCAATCGCATCCGCGCACGAGGTTGCGGGAACGAGCCCCTGATAGAGAAAGCCCCGCTCCTGAAGTTTCCGCGTGAGGAAATCGTTAGCCCGCGAGCCAAACCACACCTGCAATCCCGCGCCGATCACGACCAGCAGCGCCGGATCCGTGGCAATCAGCCTCGTCGCGACCAGAACCAGAACGGCATGAACTGCCAGCAACGCGATTCCCGGAATCCACATCTGCTGCACGAGC
>JBAYGL010000080.1:0-14474 GCA_041666725.1 Limisphaerales bacterium | reverse complement strand
AGACGCCCGCGGGGCCGGACTGGGTTCCCATGAATCTGCTGTGCGCCTGCCTGCTTGCCGTCATCCGGCACCATCCTGAAATCAGGACGCGCCGCCTCAAACACCTCGAACGCCGCATCGACTCCACCGACGCCATCAACGCCGGGCAGACGTATCTCGACCAGCTTGATGCGGAGGGGGTCGTTGCCATGCTGCCGAACATGCTCAACCCCGCGCAGCGCCGGTGCGTGCTGCTCAATGTGTTCAGCGAGGCCTATTTCGATGGCGTCCTGAGCGGCGGAAGCGCCGCCTTTCTCCGGCAGTTGCGCGAGGGGCTAGGGATTCCGGAGGCCGAGTTCGACGCGGAGCTGGAAATTTTCCACATTCTTGGCGATCCCGCGATTTTCCGCGAGGCTCCCGCGAAGCCACGCTGAATGCTGCGAAAGCGTTGCCAAACTTCCGGCGCTCCCCTTACTCTCCGCGAGCCCGCCCATGAACGCGCGCGGAGCATTTGATGTCCGAGTTCAAAGTCCAATTTGAAATCTTCGAGGGGCCTCTCGACCTGCTTCTTTACCTTGTGAAGAAGGAGGAGGTGGACATTTACGAGGTCAATCTCACCAGGCTCGCCTCCGAGTTCATCTCCTACGTGGACCTCATGCGGCAGCTCGATCTCGACATCGCCGGCGAGTTTCTCGTGATGGCTTCCACCCTCATGTATATCAAGAGCCGCGAACTCCTGCCCAAGGACCAGCAGGCCGTCGTGGAGGGCGAGGATGAGGGCGAGGACCCGCGCTGGGAACTCATCCGCCAGCTCGTCGAATACAAGAAGTTCAAGGACGCGGCCGGACGCCTCCAGGAGATGGAGCACGCGCAGGAGAACACCTACCGCCGCACGGCCCCGAAGATCGAGTTCGAGGCCCCGGCCCAGCGGGTGCAGGTTTCCATCTTCGACCTCGTCAATGCCGTCAACGTCATCCTCAGGCGCTTCACCGAGCAGGATTCGCGCGATGTCTTCGAGGACAAGTGGAGCGTCAGCGAGAAGATCGAATCCATCGTCAATCTCATCCGCGAGCGCCCCGCCGTGAAGTTCTCCGAGCTGTTCGCCGCCGCCACCAGCCGCACCGAGGTGGTCGTGACCTTCCTCGCGATGCTGGAATTGATCCGCCTCAAGCAGATCGTCATCGCCCAGACCGAGGCGTTCTCGGAGATCGAGATTTCCCAGGCACCGCCGCAGCCGGTCGCGCCGCCGCCAGAACCTCCCGCCGAAGCTGCTCCTGTTCCCGTCCAGGAGCTGAACCTGCGGATGAATTAGCATGGAACTCAAAACCATCATCGAGGCCATCCTCTTCAACTCCCAGAAGCCGCTGAGTCCGAAAGAACTCCGCGACGTGCTCGCCCAGACCGCCGAGAACTCCGAGGAGGCGCTCGCAAAGTCGTTCAAGAAAACGAAGGACGAGGAAATCATTGCCGTCCTCGAAACGCTCGCGCAGGAGCACGAAACCGCCGCGCGCACGTTCCGCCTGGTCTGTGTCGCCGGGGCGTGGCAGTTCGTGAGCCAGCCCGAGTTCGCGCCGTGGATCAAGACGCTGGTCGGGGAGAAGAGCCGGCCCGGCCGCCTCTCGCAGCCTGCGTTGGAGACCCTCGCCATCATCGCCTACCGCCAGCCGCTCACACGCGCGGAGATCGAGCAGATACGCGGCGTGGCCGTGGATGGCGTGATGCAGACGCTTCTGGAGCGCGGCATCGTCGAGCAGACCGGCCGCGCCGAAGTGGTGGGCCGACCTGCGCTCTACAACACCACGCCGCAGTTTCTGGAATACTTCGGTCTGCGCGGCCTGGAAGACCTTCCCGCCGCCGACGAGTTGCGGAAGATTCCGGTCAGGAAACCAGAGGCCCTGCTCACCGTCGAACCCGGCCTGGCCACCGCGCCTCCGGAACAGCTTTCCATACAGGAGGTGACCGGACGCGAGACGGCACCAGCCGGGGCGGCGGATGCGCGGACAGCCTCTCCCGCCGAATCGCCGCCTGAACCCCCAGCCCGCGCCTGAGCGTCCTGTCATGACAATCCCCGAACACCGCAAGGCGATTGACGCACTGGACAGCAAACTCGTTGCCCTCCTCAACGAGCGCACCCGGCACGTCCTCGGCATCGGCGAAATCAAGCGCAAGGCTGGCGAGGAGGTTTACGTCCCGGCCCGGGAGCGCCAGGTCTTCCAGCGCATCGCCAAAAAAAACCTGGGCCCCATCACCGACGCCTCGCTCCGGGCCATCTACCGCGAAATCATGTCCAGCGCGCTTGCCTTGGAAAAATCCATGTCCATCGCCTACCTCGGCCCCGAGGCGACCTTCACTCACCAGGCGGCCATCCAGCGCTTCGGCTCCAGCCTGTTCTACGTCGCGCAGAAGACCATCACCGACGTCTTCAACGAGGTCGCCAAGGGCCGGGCCGACTACGGCGTCGTGCCGGTCGAGAATTCCACCGAGGGCGTCGTCACGCACACGCTGGACATGTTTGTGGACAGCGACCTGAAGATCGTCTCCCAGATCGTCCTGCCCATCTCGCACTGCCTCGTCAGCAAGTCGCGCCGCGATCAAATCAAGAAGCTCTACGTCCATCCCCAGTCGCTCGCCCAATGCCGCGCATGGGTTCACAAGAGTCTTGGCGGCGCGGAAATTGTCGAGACCTCCTCCAACGCCCGCAGCGCCGAGCTCGCCTCGAAGGAGAAACATTCCGCAGCCATCGCCGGACTGCTCGCCGCCGAGAAATACAACGTCCCCGTGCTGGAACACGACATCCAGGACAACGCGGCCAACGCCACGCGGTTCCTCGTGCTGGGTCGCAAGTGCAGCCCGCCCACCGGCCACGACCGCACCAGCCTCATGTTCAGCATCGCGGACCAGGTCGGTGCGCTGCACCGCTCGCTGGCCCCCTTTCGCAAGTATCGCATCAACATGACGAAGATCGAGAGCCGGCCCAGCAAACGCCGCGCCTGGGAGTATTACTTCTTCGTGGACTGTGACGGACACTCCAGCGAGGGCAAGGTGGCGAAGGCGATCGCCCAGCTCTCCGCTCAATGCAGCTTCGTGAAGGTGCTCGGCTCCTATCCCAACGCGGAACAGTAGGGCGGGCATTCTGCCTGCCTCTGCTTCGGCGGGCGTCCCACCCGCGGGCAACTCAAGCTGGAGCAAACGCAACCGACATCACCGCGTCCGGCCCCACCCAGTTCACGCAACGAAACCGAGGGCTGTGAAGGAAGCTCCCGGTAAACAGGCCCGCTCCCCGCGCCGTGACCTCCCCCAGTGCGAGCGATTCCCACTTGCAAGCAAGCCCGCAGCCCAGCGCCTTGCCCAGCGACTCCCGCGCCGTCCACAGCAGGAGCAACGCCGTCGCCTCCGGCATGGAAGTCGTCTTCAACCACACTTCTTCCTCCGCCGACAGCGGCACACCCTTCCGCACCGTCTCTGCCCGCCGGGCGTCAATCAATTCCAAGTCCAGCCCGAGTGCAAAGCCGGATGGAAATGCCACCGCCACTCCGCTCCCGTTCACGTGGCTCAAGCTCACGTTGAATCCACTCTCCGCTGGAGCCAGCACCACGGGCTGCCCCTGCTCTCCGTTCATGATTTCAAACGAGCGCAGCCGTTGCTTGAAATCTCCTCCCTCGCCCCCAGCGAGAGAGGGTGCCGGGATGAGCGGGCGGTTTGCCCCGACTGCCGCCGCCAAAGCCAGCTTCCCTGCCAGCCTGCCCAAGGTAAAATTCTCCCGGGGCTGCCCGAACTTGAACGCACTCGCCCGCGTGATCTCCGCCGTGGTCAGAAACAAATCCGCCGGCAACTCCATCAAGTCGGCGGAACTTGCGCTGGCAAACCACAGCGGCGAAGCCAGCCCTGACGGCGGCAGCCGCATCGCGCGCGCAACCAGCGGGCGCGAGCTGAAGAGCGTTTGCCAGTCTGGAATCATCAGCCGCCTCGCTTCAAATGCTCCGCCAGCCGTCGCAGCCCTTCCTCCGTCGTCACCGTCGGCACGTAGCCGAAGTCCCGCTTCGCCGCCGAGATGTCGAACCAGTGCGCCGTGGACATCTCGCGCACCACGAAGCGCGTCAGCCGCGGCTCGCGTTCGCTGCCGGTCACGCGCGCGAAAGCCTCGAAACCCCACGCGAGCGCCATCGCCACCGGCATGGGCACGCTGCGTGTCACCGGCGGCAGGCCGGCGGCGGCGAGCATCCGGTTCACCATGTCCCACATCTCAACCGGCTCGCCGTTCGAGATGAAGTAGGCTCTGCCCGCGCACGCCGAGCCGGGCGTGAGCGCGTCCGCCGCCAGCAGGTGCGCGTCCGCCGCGTTGTCGATGAACACGGTGTCCACGAGCTTGCGCTGCGAGCCGATGCGGCGGAGTTGCCCGGCTTTCGCCCGGGCGATGAGGCGAGGGAGCAAATGGTTGTCGCCCGGCCCCCAGATGAGATGCGGACGCAGCGCCACGGTGGCCAGCGTCGGCGAGTTCGCTGCGAGCACACGCTGCTCGGCGAGCGCCTTGGTGTGCGGATAGTGAGCCTCAAAGTGCGCGGGATAAGCGACCGATTCGTCCACACCCTCCATGTCTTTCCCGTTGAAGACGACGCTCGGCGAGCTGGTGTGGATCAGCTTGCGAACCCCGTGCTGGCGGCACGCGGCGATGACGTTCTCCGTGCCCAGAACGTTGGCCCGGTGATATTCCTCGCAGGGCCCCCAGACGCCGGCCTTCGCGGCGACGTGGAAGACGGTATCGCAACCGGCGGCTGCGCCTGCAACCGCACCGGCTTCCCCGACATCGCCGCGCACCTGCTCAACGCCCAGCTCGCGCAGCGCCGGGTAATCCTGTCGTGAGAGGCTGCGCACCTTCGCGCCGCGCTGCCGAAGCGCCCGCACGATGGCAAGTCCCAGAAAGCCGCCGCCGCCGGTGACGAGCGCGTTCATGTGAGTCCGGGGGGAACGGGCCACCGGCCCGTTGCGGCGGGCGACCCGCCCGCCGCTCGTGCTGCGCCGGGAACGCTCCAATTAACTCGAACATCGGCCGCGCCGAAACTCGGCGGCGAGTCGCCGCCGAGAACGGCCAAGTTGGCCGTTCCACCCGGAACCGCACGCGGCGTCGCTGCCGACTCGGCTCCGCATGAGTGGTGGTTCGCGCTCATGCCAGTTGTTCCTCTGTCCACACGGCGAGTTTTTCTCGGAAGATTTTTGCGTTGTGCCGGATGTCCACGGGGAAGGCGGGATGAAACAGCACGGTGCGAATCGCCTGCGTATGCGGGAACTTCGCGGCGAGCGCCAGCAGCTCCTCGCGCAGCTTCGCCTCGGGCTGGGCACGCGCATCGGCTTCCAACTCGATGCAAACCACAGGGTCCAAGTCGCCACCGCGCGGCACGCCCACCAGCGCAGAGCGGAAGACTCCGGGGTGCGTGTTGAAGATGGCTTCACAGGGAATCGTGAAGTGTGTGCCGGTCTTGGTGACGACGCGGTGCGACTTGCGCCCGCAAAACCAGATGCGCCCGCGCTCGTCGAGATAGCCCACGTCACCCATGCGGTGGAAGAATTTGCCGTCGCCCGTCGGAATCTTCGCGCGTGCGGTGGCAGTGGGGCGGTTGAAATAGCTCCGCGTCGCGTGCGGAGCTTGCACGGCGATTTCCCCAATCTCACCGTTCGGGAGTTCCGAGTCATCGCTCCACGCGGGGATGGGTTCATCGGTGATGCGGATGATTTTCACCGTGAGGCCGGGCACGGGGCGGCCGACGCAGACGCCCTTGCCGAGTTCGGTCTGAGCGCACGTTTCGGCGAGGATTTCATCGCTGCCGATGCTGGCCACAGGCAGGCACTCGGTTGCGCCGTAGGGCGTGAACACTTGCGCGCCGGGCGGGAGCATCGCAGCGAAACGCGCGAGCGCCTTCGCCGGCACGGGCGCGCCGGCGGAGATGGCGCGGCGCAACGTGGGCAGTTTCGCGCCGCGTGTCTCACCGTGGCGACCGAGCCGGTTGATGACCGCCGGTGAGCCGAACATGTTCGTCACGCCGAAGCGCTCGATGGCGGTGATGATTTTCTCCGGGTCAACCTGCGCGGGGCGGGTGAAGTCCATCTCGGGCAGCACCTCGGTCATGCCCAGCGCCGGGCCGAACAGCGCGAACAGCGGAAAGGTGGGCAGGTCAACCTCGCCCGGCTGGATGCCGTAGAGCGCGCGGATGTGCTCGACTTGCGCGGTGAAAATCTCGTGGGTATAGACCACGCCCTTCGGCGGCCCGGTGCTGCCGCTGGTGAACAGGATGGCGGCGGTCTCGTCCGTCACGAGCACGTCGTTGGGTGTCCACCCTTCAGGGTGTTCGGTGCGTTCATTGCCGCCTGAAGGCGGGACACCAAGCGAGCGAACCTGCTCCAGCGTGTGGCCGCCCCAGAACCAGCGGGTTCCCACCGTGACAGGAATCGAAACCGACGGGGCCCAGCCCAACAGCACGCGCGCAGCCTGCGCCTTGGAAATCCCGATGAAGGCCTGCGGTTCCGCCTCCGCGAGACAGTTGGCGAAATTGCCCAAGCCGATGCCGGGGTCAATCAGCACGGGCACCGCACCGAGCTTGAACAGCGCAAACGTCAGCGCGAAGAAGTCGAGGCTCGGCGGCACGAGCAGCGCGGTGCGGGTGCCACGTCGGATGCCGATGCGCTCGAAGCCGCGCGCCATCTGGCTGCTCACGGTGTCGAGTTCGCGAAATGTGTATTGAGTGTAGCGGACACCCTGCGCGTCGCGGCGAGCGGGGAACAGCACGGCGGGACGATCCGGCTGCCGCTCCGCCATCACGGCGAGATGCGAGGCGATGTTGGCTGTGACCGTGGCAGACACGTTCACTCCTTGCCTGGATGCCGCGCGAAGAACTGTTTCACCAGCGCGAGGATTTCGTCCGGATTGTCTTCGAGCACGAGGTGTCCGGCATCGGGGAAGCGGTGGACTTCCGCCTCCGGCAGGATGCGCTGCCATTCGGCGAGAAAGTGTTTGTCGAAGACCCAGTCCTGCTCGCCCCAGCAAATCAACGTGGGCGTATTGCTGAACAGGGCGAGTTTCGCCTGCACTTCGCTGACCGTTGCAAAGGTCGGGTGCTCCGGCGTGAGCGGGATGTCCTGGACGAAGCGGAGCTGCGCGAGGCGGCTGGCCTTGGCGGTGTGCGGTGCAAGATAGGCGTCGCGCTCGACTTGCGAGAATTCGCGCGTGCGCACGCCCCAGCGCGTGACGAGGCGGACGAAAAGGCCGGTCTTGCGGACGAGCAGTGCGTCGAGCGGGGTGTTGCGGCAGACCCAGAGCGACGGTGGGAGTTTCTTGGTCGTCGGCAGGTGGAAGGCGGCGGTGTTCAGCAGCACGAGGCGCGCGATGCGTTCCGGGTGACGCGTGGCGTAGGTCATGCCGATCATCCCGCCCCAATCGTGCATGACGAGGGTGAACTTTGGCGGCAGCTTGAGATGCTCGATGAGCGTCTCAAGGTCGCGCACGCGGCGTTCCAGCGTGAACTCGTAGTGTGCGTCGTCTGGCTTGTCCGAGAGGCCGCAGCCGACGTGGTCTGGCGCGATGGCGCGGCACTGGCCGCGCAAACCCAGCACGAGCCTGCGGTAGTAGAAAGACCACGTCGGGTTGCCGTGCAGCATCACGACCGCCTCGCCGCTGCCCTCGTCGAGGTAGTGCATGGCGATGCCGTCACGGTCAAGGAAGTGGCCGACAAATGGGTAGTGTTCGCGGCGGAAGTTCACGATTGAGTATGTAGGAGACGACGTGAGGAGTCTCTGACTTCTCCGCAGAAGCAGGTGAGCCTCCTCACGTCGTCTCCTACGAAGACAGGGCGCGCCTTCACCACTCCACCCCCATCATCAAACAGGTTAGGCCGCTGCCGATGCCCAGAAAGGCGGTGCGTTGACCGGGTTTCAATACGCCACGTTCATCGGCGATGGCGGCAGTCACGGGCAGCGCGGCGGTGCCCATGTTGCCGAGGAAGCGGAACGTCGTGTAGTCCTTTTCGCGCGGCACACCGATGGATTTTAGAATCGCATCCTGATGTCCGCTACCGACCTGATGGCAGATCACGCGATCCACGCCCGCCGGCGTCCAGTTCATCGAGTTGAGAAACGCCTCCCAAGTCTTTTGGCCCAGAGCGACGCCGTTCTTCAGCACCGCGACGGAATCCGTCACCATGAACTGCTCGTGCAAGCCGGCAGCGTTTGGCTTGATGCCCCAGCGGCAGAGCTGATGAAACTCCGGCGCGACTTCCGACACCGCGCCAAGCAGGCGATGCCCGCGCACATCGGGAAACGAGCCGTCTGTCAGCAGCACCGCGACCGCGCCCGAGCCGCCGGTGAACGTCGCGAGTGCCGGCGCAAACTCGTCCATGCCGCCGGTGCCGTTGAGCATTTTCGCCAGGGCAATCTCGTTGATCTCCCGCGCGCTCTCGCACGAGACGACGAGGCCGGCGCGGATTTGGCCGAGCTCAATGCGGTTCGCGACCTCAATCATCCCGTTGAGCACACCGAGGCAGGCGTTGCTCAAGTCATACACGAACGCACCGCCGCGCAAGCCGATGCCGTCCGCGACCGCACAGGCGGTGGCTGGCTCGAAGTTTTCGCGACAGACGCCGCAGTAGAGCAGCATCCCGAGGTCGCTCGCGCCGAAGCCGGCCTTGGCCAACGCCTTCTTCGCGGCGGCGGTCGCGCCTTGCGAGAGGGGCGTGCTCGGCTGCCACCAGCGGCGTTCGCTGATGCCGGTCCACGCCTCAAGCTGGCCGGGTTGGATGCCGAGCCGCGCGAACGCCGGTGCCAGTTTCTCCTCCAGTTCCGCCGTTGTCACTACGACCGGCCCCAACTCGTAGCCGAGTGAGGAGATAAAGACGCGTTGGTATTTCGGCATCATGCTCAAACGTCCTTCACCCCGCGCACGACGAAGTTCTTCATGCCGTAAATCACGCGCCCGTCCACGCACAGGAAACCCTCGCCCGTCAGCGTGCGCGTCGCGTCGTCCACGGCAGTCACGACGGCCTCGACCGTCACCAGCGCGTCGCGCGGGATGACCTGGCCGCGATAGGTCCACTCGTGCTTCGTGTTCATCGCGACGGCTTCCCAGCGCAGCGTCGGCGCGTGGCCCCAGCGCTCGACGGCGGCGAACTTGAGCAGTTGCAGAAACGACTCCAAGCCCAGCGAGCCGGGCACAACCGGGTCCTGGTAGAAGTGCGCTTGGAAAAACCACTCGTCCGCGACGACGCGCTTGGTGCCGCGAATGAACCCGAGCCGCTGCGGCCCGCCATCGGCGATGAACACGGGGATTTCATCCACCATGCGCAGCATCGTGTCGGCGAACGGCGCGGTGGTCGGGTAGGCGAGCGACTTTGCGCGCGCGAGTTCAGCGGGCGTGGGTTCGTAGAGCTTCGCGCCTTTGATGCCTTCCTGCTTCTCCAGCGCCGCCTTCGGGAAGAAGCCGAAGTAGGTGTCGCCGCGATAAATCTTCTGCGCGCCCGCGCTCACCTCGAAGTCGAACCACTGGATAATCATCCCCGCCGAGCTGGAGAGCCGCGTGTTCTTGATGCGCGTGGTGAGCGTGCCGACGCCGGGCCGCACGGGTGCGAACTGCGTGCCGCTGCCGCCGAGGTTGCGGTAGGAAAGATCGTCGCCGCTCGTGAGCGCAGAGCCGAGGTAGGCGGAGAGCCAACCGCAGGGCTGCAACGCGATTTCCAGCAGCACGGCGAACGGCATGTCGCCCTGGCGGTTCGCGGCGAAATACCACTCGCCCGGCGGCACGTCGTAATCCGCCGTGACCTCACCGCCCGCGATCATCTTGAACGCCTCGCACCCGCGAATCTCCGTGACGCGGTCGAGGAACTGATACGGCGCACGCGGCAGCCGCGCGATGCGACGCGGTGCACCCGCATCGAAAATGCGGTAAGGCTCGCCGAAGGCCTCGGAAGGATTGCCGCTGGAGAACGCGCGGATGCGCTCCGGGCCGTAGAGCGCGGGCTTGCATAGTGGGGCAGCTGTCTCGGCTGCCTCACGTCCTGCGACCGTCTCGGTCGCAGCGTGTTCAGCCGGGACGGCTGAACGACTCACCGGCAGGCGGGACGCCTGCCCCACTACCGCCCACAATCTCCGCAGCCCCTCCCGCGTCACGCCCGTGTAGCGCAGGCTCATGTTGCTGATTTCCACGATGGCCTTCCCATCCGCATACATCAGCGCGTCCGCGATGACATACGGCTCCGGTTCGTAGCCGATTTCCCGAATCTCGATCTCGTAAGTCACCAGCTTCGTCGTCTCCAGCACCTGGCCGCGGCACTTGAGCTGGCCCACGACGCCCGGCACCGGCTCCAGCGCCACGCCCGACCGCGCCTCGACCACCCAGCCCAGCCGCAGCAGATGCACGCGCAACGTGTGCAGGCAGCACTCATACATCAGCGTGCCCGGCATCACGCGGTCGTCCACGAAGTGGCAGGTGATGAACCAGTCATCGGGATGGATGTCCGCCTCGCCGCGAATCAGTCCGAGGCCGAACCGCCCGCCGTTCGGCTCCAGCCGCTCGATGCGATGCACCAGCCGCATCCGCCCGCCCGGCAACGTGACGGGCTTCGCCAGCTTCAGCCCGGCGAACTTCTCCCCGAAGCACGCGACCAAATCGCCTTCGCGCAACGCGTCGAGTTGCTCCGCCGAATACGACTCGACGGCCATCGGCACGAAGTCTTCCCAATCGGCCGGACGCTTGCCGGGCTGCGGCTTGAGTTGCAGCGCGGTGCGCACGACGCCTTTGCCCGCCGCCAAATCCTGTTGCGAGAAAAAGCCCGCGCAGCCCTCGCTCATCGTCAGCAGCGGCTGGCCGTTGACGGTGGACTCGAAGTTGAACTTGAACAGCCACACACCGCTTTGCTGGAAGAAACGTTCGATGCGGATGTCGTAGCGAATCGTCTCGCCCGGCCCCGGCAGGCTGCGATGGAAGCAAACCTTTGCATCGAGCAGCCGATACATCGCCAGCCCGCGCGTCTCGAAATCAATGCCGAGGAAGCCGGAGAGAAACAGGTCCGCCTGGCCCGCCTCGACCGCGATGCACGTCGGGATGCGTCCGCAATCGAGATACCAGGCCCCCGCGTGAATATCGTGCTCGGTCACGACGCGCCCGTGCGTCATCGAGCGCGGCTCGCCTTCGATGGCCGTGATGCGGTCCACGAGCTGCAGCGGCGCGTCTGGCAGGCGCACGCGCGTGGGGAAGGAATCCACCCCGGCAAACGTCGCGCCGAGCGCATTGCCAATTTTTCCGACGGCGAACTCGAAGCACTGCTCGCGCGTGAGCGAGCGGGGGACAGCGGCGGGTGGCTGAGGAGCGCCGAGCATCGCTCGGCCTGAATCACTGTCGGGTCCATTCGTGCCGAGCGATGCTCGGCGCTCCGTTACGTTTGCTCCCTCGCCCCCACCGGGGGAGAGGGCTGGGGTGAGGGGGCCGCGCGTGAACTGTGCCAGCGATGCCCCGCTCGCCGCCCGCGCCACCAAATCCAACTGCGTCTGCACCGCCTCTGACAGCGTCTTGAACACGCCTTCCGAGAAAGCGAGGTAAGCCTCGTGCGCCTGCAACGTCGTCGCCTGCGCCTGCGCCATCGCGGTGAGCAACTCGGCTTCAAACGGGTCAGCACCAAAGTTGTCAGCACCCGCGCGCCTCGGCTGCGGCTCCGTGACTCTGCTGGGTGGAACGGGCCACCGGCCCGTTCCGTCGGGCGACCCGCCCGACGGAATGGCGACACGCGACCGAGTTTCAAGCGAGCTGACTTCCGCACGAACGCTCTCCGTCGTTCCGCGCATCGGGTCGCTGCGCAGCATAGGCGAGTCGCCGGTGCCACCCAAACGAGACTTCGGCAGCGCCGGCACCACGATGGGCGCGCCCGTGATGGGGATGATGACTTTCTTCCCTTCCGGCTCTGGCGCCACCTCCTCGTCCACCGCGCCATATAGCAGCCCCAAGTTCACCGGCACACCCTCCGCCCACAGCGCGCCGACCACACGCAGCACGTCGAGCAACGGCTCCTTCGCCGACACGCAGAGCGAACGGGCAAAATGCGGTTGCCCTTCCAAAATCTGCCCAATCATCCGCGAGCACGATGCGCCCGGCCCCATCTCGATGAAGTAGCGCACGCCGTCCGCATAAGCCGCCCGAACCACGCGCGGGAAATCAATCGTGGCGCTGGCCTGTGCGACGATGGCGTCCGCCGCTGTCTCGCGGTCCGGCACGTAGCTGCGACCCCAGCCGCCGCTGTAGAAGGTCACGCCCGCCGGGGCCGTCGTCGGGAAGCGATGCAGCTCGCGATACGGCTCCAGCACCGGTTTGATCAAATCGCAGTGAACCGTGCTCACGCCATCCAGCGCGAAGAAATGGCAGCCGAGCTTCGCAACGAGCGCGCGCACCTGCTCCGCGTCGCCGCCGATGACGCACTCGCCGGGCGTATTGACGATGAGGATGTAAGTGCGCGCCAGTCCGGCCATCGCAGCGCGGACTTCTTCGGCGGGCCGGTCCACCAGGCCCGCGAGCCAGGCGACGCTTTGCTTGCCGCGCAGCTTCCACGCGCGACGCAGCGCGGCGGGCTCGCCGGTCAGGTCTTTGGTGAACAGCGTCGAGGCTGTGACCCGCGCGAGCATGTCATCGCGCGCGGTCCAAGCCCGCAGGGCGAAGAGGCTGGTGCTCTCGCCGAGGCTGTAGCCGATGGCCGCGTCGGGCTTGAGTCCCAGTGAAACAGCGATGTCACTGACGAAGGCACCGAGCGCTACTTGGCCGCAGATGGAGGCGCGCTGGTCGGTGACCGGCGCCGCCGAGTTCCAGAACTGCGCGGCGAACATCTGACTGGCAAGTTGGTCATTTTCGCGGTCCTGGGCACGGAGGACATCCGGGAACAGCAGGCCCAACTCACGGCCCATGTCAGCGAAGTGATTGCCCGCACCGGGGAAGACGAAGGCGACTTTGCCAGCGACGCGCTGCGCGGGCGGCGTGAAGAACAGGCGGTCGCGATCACGATGGTCGGAGAGCTCGATCTTGGAACTGCGGGCGGCCTGCACGGCGGCGTCTAGCAGCCGCGCGAACTGCGCGCGGTCTTGTGCGACGAAGGCGAGACGATGGAGCGGAGCTGGCGTGGGCGCGGCAGCGTCTTGGAGTGCGGCAGTCCCCTGCCGCTTTTCCATCGCGGACGAAAGCGCCAGAGGGCTGGCGCAGTCCAAGACCTCGCGGAACCAGCGGCAGGCCAGCAAATCCAGCGACACGTTCGGCATGGTGGCGGCAAGCTGGTGGAGCGAGTCGAGTTGAGCGAGCAGTCCGGCGGTGTCGGCGGCGGCGAAGGTGAAGAGGGATTCCACCCGCTTGGTAGCAGCCGACGTGAGGAGGCTCTCACTGGATTGCCGATTGCCGATTGGCGATTGCCGATTCATCGAGAGACTCCTCACGTCGTCTCCTACAGATTCATGTGCTTCGAGCACCACGCTCATCGCATTGCCATCCACGCTGGTCGCGGTGATGGCGGCGCGGCGCGGACCGTCGGCGCGGTTGCGAAGCCAGTGTTGCGGGGCGGCGCGGTGGCTGGCCGGAAGAGTTTCGGTGTGCAGCGCGAGGGCGGCTTTCGTCAAGTCCACGAGGCCGGAGGCGGCACCGGTGTGGCCGACCTCGGCGGTGGCGCTGGGGATTGAAGTGGCGTTGGTAAAGCCGGCTTCGGCGCAGGCGCGGGCGGTGGCGAGCTTTGTGGCGGAGCGCGGCCTTGAGGCCGCAGAAACGTCCAGAGCAGCGAGGCGCTCGGTATAATCCGTGACTGTCTCTTGAGTCGTTGCTTTCTGCGGCGTGAACGCCGCGCTCCCGGCGCCGAGGCCACGAATCACCGCATAGATTCGGTCGCCGTCGCGCTGCGCGTCTTCGAGGCGTTTCAAGACCACCGCTACAGCACCTTCGCCGGGAATGGCATCCTTGCTCAACGCGGTTTCGGCGAGGCGGGTGCGGAGGTCGCCGGTGAGTTCCACGCCGCCGGCGAGCGCGAGGTCGAGTTCGCCGCGTTGCAGGGCGCGCACGGCGATTTCCAACGCGCTCAGGCCACTGGTGTCTTCGCTGCACACGGTGTAGCTCTGGCCGCCGATGCGGAATTCCTTCGCGATGCGACTGGCGTTGGTGCCGGCGAGCGCGCCCATCGTGCGGTCGGCGTTGAGCGGCGGGTTGGCGGCCTCGACGACGCGGGCGGCCCAGGCGGCTTGGTCTTGTTCCGAAACGTCGGTGGGCAGGCGATTGGCCCAGTCACTGGCGCGGTCGAGCATGGACCAGCGGAAATGGAAGTCGGTCGTGCGGAGGTCGAGGCCGAGGCCGATGAAGACACCGGTGCGTGTGGGGTTCGGGTCGGTCACGCGCGCGTCGGCGAGGGCGTCGCGGGCGACTTCGAGCATGAGGGCTTGCTGGGGGAGCAGCTCGGCGAGTTCGCGCGGCGGAATGCGGTAGCGGCTGACGGGGATGGCGAGGT
>JBAYGL010000079.1:0-14499 GCA_041666725.1 Limisphaerales bacterium | reverse complement strand
CTGGGCTATGAGGTGCCCGCCATCGCCGTGGTGGGCGAGGAGGCCATCGTGAAGGCCATCGACCTGAAACCGGACCTCGTGCTCATGGACATCGCCCTGTGGGGCGGCATGGACGGAGTGACGGCCGCCGGGCAAATCCGCGAGCACCTGGACATCCCCGTCATCTTCCTCACCGCCCACTCCGACTCCGCCACGCTTCAGCGTGCCAAGGTCACCGGCCCGTATGGCTACATCGTCAAGCCCCTTGTCGAACGCGACCTGCGCATCGCCATCGAGATGGCGCTGCACAAGCACGCCATGGAGCGCCGGCTCGCCAAGCAGGACAAATGGTTTGCCACCACGCTGGCCAGCCTGGGCGAGGCGGTGATCGCCACCGACGCCAATGGCGGCGTGCGCTTCATGAACCCGCTGGCCGAGAGCATCACCGGCTGGCCGCAGGCGCAGGCGACGGGGCGGCACCTCGACCAGGTCATGGCGCTCTCGGACGAGGCCGCATCCACCGGGGGCCAGGGGGTCTTTGCCGAGGCGGTGCGCAAGGGCCAGGTCATCAACTGGGCCGGCAACTCGGTGCTGTGGCCGCGCGACGGCCGGAGCACCCCGGTTGATTACAGCGCCACCTGCATTCACGAGCTGGACGGCACGCTCGCGGGCGTCGTGGTCGTCCTGCGCGACATCACGCCGCGGCACCAGACGGAGCAGGACCGCGAGCGCCTCATCCGCCAGCTGCGCGCCACGCTGGAAACGGTCAAGACTCTCCGCGGCCTGGTGCCCGTCTGCGCCTCCTGCAAGAAAATCCGCGACAACCAGGGCCACTGGAACGCGGTGGACGCCTACATCACCAAGCACGGCCTGGGCGAAGTCTCCCACGGCCTCTGTCCCGACTGCATCCGCAAACTCTATCCCTCCCTCGCAGAGGAAATCCTCGCCAAAGTCGAGCTCAAGAAACTCGAGCTCAAGAAACATCAGCTCAACGTTCCACCCCAGATTTCGGAACAGAACTGACAGATGGAGCGCACCACTCCGTTTGCAATCGGCCTGGCTTGTCGCCGCCCCAAATGGAGAGATGCGCCGTGGCAGTGGCTTCACCTCTCTGGCAATCAACGGGTCTGCCAGGAGGGTTCATTGCAGCGCCCACACCCCGGGCGGCTCTTCTTGCACGCCAGCCCGGAGAGGCATCTCCCGGACAAGATGCTTGGCCGCAAGCAGGAGGTGGTGGGTTCAGACGGAGTGATTGCCGGGCAACCTGTTTGCATCCGCGGGTCTGCCAGGAGCAGGCGGACGAGTTGGAGAAGACGTTTGAACTTTGAACTTTGAACTTTGAGCGATTCTTTCCATCCTCCGTTCACCGCCGGTTCCGTGGGCAGCGGAAGCCGCGGCTGAGTTGTGCAATCATCCGATCAGGCCGCATGAGCGAGTCAGGCTACGACGCCTCCGCTGTTCCGCATCCGCAATCGCCGCTGCTCACGGCGCTCCTGCGTGACGTCTCGCGCTCCTTTTACCTCACGTTGCGCGTGCTGCCGCGGGCCGTCCGTCCGCAAATCGGCCTCGCCTACCTCCTCGCCCGCGCCACCGACACCATCGCGGACACCGAGCTGCTCCCCGTCGCCGACCGTCTCCATGCGCTCCAGATGCTGCGTGAGCGCATCGCCGGCACGCGGCTCATCCCCGTGAACTTCGGCGCGTTCGCCGAGCGGCAGAGCTCGCCCGGCGAACGCATGTTGCTCGAACGCGTCGAGGAGGCGCTCGACATTTTCAGCCGCTTCACCTACTCGGACCAGGAGCGCATCCGCGAAGTCCTGCAAACCATCGCCAGCGGGCAGGAGCTCGACTTGACGCGTTTCCATGGCGCGTCGTTGCAGGGCATCGCAGCACTGCGCACCGAGGAAGAACTGGACGACTACACCTACCGTGTCGCCGGCTGTGTCGGAGAGTTCTGGACCCGCATCTGCCGCGCGCATCTCTTTCCCGCCTCGCCGCTGGATGACGCCAAGCTGCTCCATGACGGCGTCCGTTTCGGCAAGGGGCTCCAGCTCGTCAACATCCTCCGCGACCTGCCCCGCGACCTTCGCCAGGGCCGCTGCTACCTGCCTGAAGAGCAGCTTCGCGCCATCGGCCTGACCCCGGCTGACCTGCTCGATTCCGCCAACGAGTCCGAGTTTCGCGCCCTCTACCACTCCCATCTCGACAAGGCCGCCGCGCACCTTGCCGCCGGCTGGGAATACACAAATGCGCTCCCGCGCCGCTTCATCCGTGTGCGCCTGGCCTGCGCCTGGCCCGTGCTCATCGGCATCAAGACCATCGAAAAACTTCGCGTCGCCAACGTCCTTGATCCGCAGCTCAAAGTGAAGGCCTCCCGCTCCGAAGTGCGGGGCATCATTGCGCGCTCGCTGCTGCGTTATCCGTGGCCCGACTCCTGGCAGCGTCTTTACCCGGCCGCCAGCGCCCGCAATTCAGGTTGATTCACCCTCCTCCCTTCGCTAAAACCTCCGCTCTATGCAGCTCTTCAAATTGACCGTGCTCGCCATCCTGCTTGCCGGCAGCCTGTGCTTTGCGCCCATCCTGTCCCGGGCCGCCGACTCCAAAGCCAGCGCCACAGCCCCCGCCGACAAGGAAGCCCAGGCCGAGGCCGCCGCCCGCGCCCGCGCCGAGGCCCTCGCCAAAGCTGAAAAAGAACGCAAGGTCAAAGCGGATGCCGAGGCCGCCCAGCGCGCCAGGATCGCCGCTGACAAAAAGGCCCAGGCCGAGGCCCTCGCCAAGGCCGAGGCGGCGAAACAGGCCCAGGCAGATGCCGACCGCAAAGCCAGGGAACAGGCGGAGGCCGCCGCCAAGGCCGGCGCCGACGCAGAGAAGAAAGCCAGGGCAGAAGCCGAGGCCAGGCGTCTCGCCGACATCAAAGCCGCCAAGCAGGCCGAGGAAAACAAACGCGCCGCCGAGATCGCCGCCCGCAAGGCCGACCCCGCCGGCTGGGCTGCCCGTGCAAAGTCTGACGCTCAAGCCGCCCAGGCCGAAGCCGCCCGCGCTGCCGCCGAGGCCGAGCACGCACTGACCGCTGAGAAGAACGCCGTCGAAGCCGCCCGCGCCGCCCGCAGCTCTGAAACCAGGGCGTCTGCGGACTTGGACAAGGCTCGTGACGCCGCCAGGAGCGCCGCACGCGCCCTGAAATCCGCGCAGTCCGCCACTCAATCCGCCGCATCCGCCAAAGACACCGCTGAAACCGAGGCAAAGGCAAAGGCGGAAGCCGAAGCCCGCCGCCAGCTTCAAGCTGCCGACGCCATTGCGAAAGCAAAGGCGAACGCCGAAGCGAAAGCCAGGGCCGCCGCCGACTCCGCCGCCACCGCGCAGACCGAGGCCAACCGTCTCGCCCAGGTCGAAGTCCGTGCGGAAGCCGAAGCGCAGTCCGCCGCCACGCGCGACACACAAGCCGCCGCAGACGCTAGGAGTTCCACTGCGTCCATCGCTGAACTTGAGGCCGCTTTCGCCGCCGCGAACAAGACCGCTGCCGAAGCCATCCGCGCCAAGGAGAGCTACTCCGCCATCGTGAAGAACAAGCCCGAGCGCGAAGCTCAGGCCGCGCTCCAGGCTGCGACTGTTTACGCCGAAAGCACCTCCCGCAGCGCCCGTGCCGCACAGGGGCGTCTCGACGCCGCGAAGGCCGCCGCAAAATCCAAGACCGATGCCGCCAAGTCCGCGCACACCGCCGCCGAGGCTGCAAACAAGGCCGTCTCCGAAGCCCGCAGCAAGGCCGCCTCCGCCAGGCGCGCCGCTGATTCCGCCGCGAAGGCCGTGACCGAAGCCCGCGCTGACGCTGACGTCGAGGTTGCGAAGGCCGCGAAAGCCGCTGCCGCCAAGCCCGCGCCTTCCGCCGCTGCAGCCGCTGCGACCGCCCTTGCCGCCGCCCAGGCAGACGAACAGGCCAGGGCCCAAGCCCAGCAGCAGGCCGACAGCGATGTGAAAACCGCCGAGGTCGCCCTGCAGAAAGCCAGGGCTGACCGCGCCGCCGCCGAACAGGCTGCGGCAACCGCAGCGGCCGCGTCGAAGGGCAAGGCCGAACTCGCCCACCTCACCAAACTCGAAGCCGGCAGGAAGTCCTCGGTTGAGGCTGAAGCCGTTCGCGCCGCCCAGTCTGCCGCCGAAGCCGCCAAGGCCCAGGCCGCTGCTGAAGCCAGGGCGAAAGCCGAACTGGAAGCCAAAGCGCGTGCCGAGATGGAAAAGAAAGCCCGCGCCGAAGCCGAAGCCGCAGTGGCGCAGGCTGCCGCCGAAGCCAGGGCCAAGGCCGAGATTGAACGGATTGCCAAAAAGGAGGCCGAGAAAAAGGCCGCTGCCGAAGCCCGCGAGAAATTGGCCGCCGAGAAAAAGATGAAGGCCGAGGCGGAGGCCAAAACCGAAGCTGAACGAAAGGCCAAGGTCGCGATGGAAGCCAAGGCCAGGGCCGAGGCCGAGGAGGCCAAACGAGCGAAAGCGGCGGAAGATGCCGCCCGCGCCAAAGCTGCCGGGGAAGCCGCGAAGAAAGCTGAACTGGATCGCAAGGCCACGCTTGCGGCCGAAAAGAAGGCCAGGATCGAAGCTGAAAAGAAGGCCGAGGCGGATCGCCTGGCCGCGCTCAATGCGGAAAAACTGGCCGCCGCCGAGGCCAAGGCAAGAATGGAAGCCGAGAAGAAGGCCAAGGCCGAAGCAGACCGGATTGCGAAGATTGAAGCGGACAAGATGGCCAGGGCGGACGCGGATCGCAAAGCCGCCGAGGCCAAGGCACAACTTGAGGCCCAGCGCAAAGCGGAAGCCGACGCCAAGGCAAAGATTGAAGCCGAGAAGAAGGCCAGGGCGGAAGCGGACCGCCAGGCCAAACTTGACGCCGAGCGGAAGGCCACCGAGGCGAAGGCGAAGCTTGAAGCCGAGAAAAAGGCAAAGGCCGATGCCGAGAAGCAGGCCGCCGCAGACGCCAAGGCCAAGATGGCTTCCCAGCCCAAGCCCGCAGTCGTGCCCGCCCCGGCACCGAAAGTCCAGGCCGCCGCCGATCAACAACCTTCCCCGGCCCAGGCCAGGCGGGATGCCGAGCGCAAGGCCAAGATGGAGGCGAAAGCCGAAGCAGAACGGAAAGCCTCCGAAGCCAAGGCCAAACTGGAACTCGAGAAGAAGGCCGAAGCAGAACGCAAGGCCAAGGTGGAAGCGGACCGGATTGCGAAGATGGAGGCGGACAAGGTGGCCAGGGCGGACGCGGACCGCAAAGCCGCCGAGGCCAAGGCCCAGCTTGAGGCCCAGCGCAAAGCGGAAGCCGATGCCAGGGCAAAGATCGAAGCCGAGAAGAAGGCCAAGGCCGAGGCCGACAAGCTTGCGAAGATCGAAGCCGATAAAAAGGCCGAGGCTGACCGCAAGGCCCGTGAAGCCGCCGAGGCACAGGCCAGGGCCGAGATGAAGCTTCGCCAGGAAGTCGAAAAGAAGGCGGCGGCCGAAGCGAAGGCGAAGCTGGAGGCTGAAAAGAAAGCCAAGGCCGAAGCAGACCGGATTGCGAAGATGGAGGCGGACAAGATGGCCAGGGCGGACGCGGACCGCAAAGCCGCCGAGGCAAAGGCCCAGCTTGAGGCCCAGCGCAAAGCGGAAGCCGATGCCAAGGCAAAGATCGAAGCCGAGAAGAAGGCCAAGGCAGATGCCGACAAGCTTGCGAAGATCGAAGCCGATAAAAAGGCCGAGGCTGACCGCAAGGCCCGTGAAGCCGCCGAGGCACAGGCCAGGGCCGAGATGAAACTTCGTCAGGACGCGGAAAAGAAGGCCGCCGCCGAGGTTGAAGCCAAACGCAAGGCGCAGGAGGCCGAAGAAGCGCTGCGCGTGAAGACCGCTGCCGATCTCGCCCGCAAAGCCAAGGCCGATGCCGAGGCCCGCGTCGAAGCCGCCCGCAAGGCGCAGCTTGAAGCCGTCCGACAGGCCGAAGCCCAGGCCAAGGCGAAGCTTGAAATGGAACGCAAGGCGGCCGCCGAGTCCGAGCGGCTTGCCAGGCAGAAGATTGAAGACGATCGCAAGGCCCGTGAAGCCCAGGAAGCCGCCCTCAAGGCTTCGATGAAGGCCCAGGAAGAACTCGTTCGCAAGCAGCGTGCTGATGAACTTGCCGCCGCAAAGCAGGCCACCGAAGCCAAGGCCAGGGCGTTGCGCGACGCAAAAGAGGCCCTTGAAGCCCAGAAGAAAGCGGAGGCCAAGGCGCAGGCCAAGGCCAAGGCTGACGCCGAAGCCGCCAAAAAGGCCGAGGCGAAGAAACAGGCCGAAACCGAGGCCCGCCTGAAGGAGATGGAGCACAAGCGCGCCGAAGAGGAGCGCAAGGCCGCCTCCGCGAAGAAACCGGCCGCCGCACCGGCTGCAGCCGTCGCCGCGCCAGGCACCAAGTCTTCGAGCCCCAAGGCCACGGCCCCAGCAACCCAAAAACCCGCGGCCGCCAAGCCCGAGGTGAAGAAGAGCCCTGTGAAGCCCAAGGAGCAGCGCCTGAAGGAACTCCTCCAGCAGTATCTCACCGACAAGATCTCGCCGCGCGAGTATCACCAGCAGCGCGCCAAGATTCTCGCCGAGCCTTGAGCGGCGGCCTCCGGGCCGATCCCCTCTCAAACGAAAAGACCGCCGTTGAACGGCGGTCTTTTTCTTTTGTGAGCGGGGTCTGGCGAATGCGCCGGGCGGCTTACACGAAGATCGTCTGATCCCGGCCGGGGCCGACGGAGGCGATGGCGAGCTTCGCGCCGGTCTGGGCGGCGATGAACTTGAGGTAGTCGCGGGCCTTCGGCGGGAGATCCTTCCACTTGCGGGCCTTGCTGGTGTCCACCTGCCAGCCGGGAAGCTCCTCGTAGACGGCTTCGCAGAGCGCGAGGACCTCGATGTCGTTGGGCAGGTGGTTGAACTTCACCTCGCCGACACGGTAGCCGGTGCAGACCTTGATGCGGGCCAGCGTGTCGAGGCCGTCGAGATTCGTCACGGCCAGCTCGTCAATGCCGTTGACCATGGTGGCGTGGCGCGTGGCCACGGCGTCGAACCATCCGCAGCGGCGCATGCGGCCGGTGGTCGCGCCGAACTCGCGGCCCATGCCGTGGAGCAGGTCGGAAATCTCCGCGTTCTCGGTCGGCAGCGGTCCTTCGCCCACGCGGGTGGTGTAGGCTTTCATGACGCCGACGACCTTGTCCATCTTGTGCGGCGGCACGCCGGAACCCGTGCAGGCCCCGCCCGCCGTCGTGTTCGAGGACGTGACGTAAGGATAGGTGCCGTGGTCCAGGTCGAGGAACGTGCCCTGCGCGCCTTCGAAGAGGATGCCCTTCTTGTCGCGGGTGGCGTCGTGCAGGTAAACCACGGTGTTCGCAACGTGCGGGCGGAGGACATCCGCGGCGGCGTTGTAGTCGGCGAGAATTTTTTTGTAGCTGACCGGCTTGACGCCGAGGCCCTTGAGGTGGGCGTTGGCGTCCTTGACGCGGGCCTTGAGTTTCGCGGCGAAGCGCTCGGGGTTGATGAGGTCGCTGACGCGCAGGCCGACGCGGGCGGCCTTGTCGCCGTAGCAGGGGCCGATGCCGCGCTTGGTGGTGCCGATCTTGCCCTTGCCCTTGGCCAGCTCGCGCGCGCCGTCCAGCTCGCGGTGGTAGGGGAAGACCACGTGGGCGGTCTCGGAGATGAGCAGGTTGTCTGGGCTGACCTTCACGCCGAGCTTCTCCAGACCCTCCAGCTCGGTGACGAGCCCGAGGGGGTCGAGCACGACGCCGTTGCCGATCACGCAGGTCTTGCCCGGCCGGAGAATGCCGGATGGGATGAGGTGCAGAACGTATTTCTGGGGACCGACGAAGACGGTGTGGCCGGCATTGTTGCCGCCGGCGTAGCGGACGACGATGTCCGCATCCTCGGTCAGGACGTCGATGATTTTGCCTTTGCCTTCGTCGCCCCATTGGGCGCCGACGAGAATCGTGTTGGCCATAAAAGCAGTCAGGTGCCAGCTATCAGCAGGGCGCGGAGCTGACCGCTTTCCGCTGGATAGCTTCCGGGCAATAAAAAAGCCCCGAATCGTAAATCGGGGCAAATCGCTCGGTATTTACGGGCGGACGGTAGGAAGGCGTGAAGGTGAAGTCAATTCCACTTTCTGCCGGGTTTCCCGCACGGGGTGCGCCGCCCCGGGCATGGGTGGAACGCCCGGCTTCCGGCCCGGACTTTACGCTGGTGCGATGACTCCTTACGCTGGCGGGGCATGACGGCTCCGCAATTTCAAGCCCGCCGCGCCACGCTGGATGACCTGCCGGCATTGCGGTCGCTGTGGGAGGCCGAGCGGCTCGATGCCGCCGCGCTGGAGAAGCGGCTCACGGAATTTCAGGTGGTCTGCGATGCCGGCGGCAGATTGATCGGCGGAGTGGGGATGCTGCGTCACCAGCAGCAGGCTCTGATTCACAGCGAGGTGTTCGCTGACTTTGCCCTGGCCGACACGCTGCGGCCCCTGCTGTGGGAGCGTCTGCGCAACGTGGGCCGCAACCATGCGCTGGCGCGGATGTGGACGCGGGAGACTCCGCTGTTCTGGCGTGTCACGGGGTTTGCGGTGCCCGGGGAGGAGGAACTGGCCCGGTTTCCGGCGGCGTTCGGCGCTGCAGATGCCGGACCGCTCCTCACACTCAAGGTGCGCGCCGACCCGTTCTCGGAAATGACGCCGGAGCAGGAGGAAGTGATGCTGAAGCAATACCTCCGCGCGGACACCGAGAAAGTGCTGCGGCAGGCGCGCACGATGCGGATGTTCCTCTACGTCGCCAGCGTTGTCTTCGTCATCCTGCTGGCCATCTTCGGGCGCTACCTCTGGCGCTACCGCGGCCTTCAAAGTCTTTCGCCCGGGGACCGCCACCCGCCCCACAGACAGCGGTAAGCGGCCTGCTGAAACCCGCCTTTTTAGAACGCCGCGTCAGCGTCCCTCCAAGCGGCCCAACACCCGCAAGAGCCCGTCAAGGATGGTCAGCGGATGCGGCGGACAGCCCGGGATGAAAAGGTCCACGGGCACAACCGACGCCGCGCCGTTGTTCACCTCGCGATGGCCGACGAAGGGACCGCCGGCGATGGCGCAGGCCCCGACGGCGATGACGATCTTTGGGTCCGGCACGGCGTCATAGGTTTTCTTCAGGGCCAGTTCCATGGCCTTGCTGACGGGGCCGGTGATGAGCAGGCCGTCGGCATGGCGGGGCGAGGCGACGAACTGAATGCCGAAGCGGCCAAGATCCCACCCGATGGTTCCCAGCACGTTGGTGTCGGCCTCGCAGGCGCTGCAACCACCGGCGCTGACCTGGCGCAAGCGCAGCGACCGGCCGAAAAGTTTGCGGAGTTTCTCGTCGAGGGAGGCGGCGAGCCGGACCTGTTCATTTCCCGTTTCGCCCAGCAACAGATCTTCGCGACGACGCACGGCCATGCGGTGGTCGCCGGTCTGCGTGATGGCCTTCGTCGGACACACTTCCACGCACGTCGCGCAAAAAATGCAGCGGCCGAGATCAAGCGCCACCGGCTTTCCGTCCGGACGCGTGATGGCCCGGGTCGGGCAGACCGGCACACAGGCCTCGCAGCCGTCGGCGCATTTGCCGGCATCCACCCTGAGCGCGCCGCCGTGGCGGTCGGGCAGCGCGGGAGCCGGGCCGTCGGGGTAGGCCATCGTCTCGCAGCCGCGCTTGAGGCGATGGGCGATGGTATCAATGACGAACATGGCTTTGGGGCGGCGTCACAGGTCGAAGCCGCAGTAGGACAGGTTGAAGCTCTTGTTGCAGATCGGAAAATCCGAGATGGCCGTGCCGCGCAGCGCGAGGGCCAGTCCCGTCCAGTTGTGAAACGAGGGGTCAACGAGCTTGTAGCGGCGGAAGCGCCCGGCTTCATCGGTCAAAGCCACGTGACAGACCTCGCCGCGCCAGCCTTCGACGAGCGCCACGGCGAGCGAGCCGGGCGAGGGAGGAGGAAGTTCGCCGTGGAGTTCACCATCGGGCGGGGCGGTGAGCTGTTCTCGCAGGAACTCGCCTGAGCGCTGGATTTCCAGCGAGCGAACGCGGGCGCGGGCAAACACGTCACCCCCGGGCCAAACGGCGACCGGTGCCTGGGCGAAGCGGTGCCAGCCCGCCGGATGATCGTAGCGCACATCGCGCACAAGCCCGCAGGCGCGCGCGGCCGGGCCGACCAGTCCGATCTCGGTGGCCTGCTTGGAGAAGACGGTGCCGACGTTTTCGAAACGCGCCCGGACCGATGCGGCGTCCCAGAACCACGCGAGGGCCTGCTCGGTGTCGGTGAGGGCGACGGTCAGCCGTTCGAGCATCTGGGCTGCACGGACCGGATCGAGGTCGTGACGGCACCCGCCGGGCCGCACCAGGCCGCGGCCGAAACGGTTTCCGCAGAGCAACGCGCTGAGGTTGAGGAAGTCGCCGCGGATTTTGCCGCACGCCGAGGACGCGGGCAGAAACGCGACGTCATTGGCCAGCGCCCCCATGTCACCGGTGTGGTTGGCGAGCCGTTCGAGTTCGAGCGCGATGGCCCGCAGCCATTGAGCACGCAGGGGTGCTTCCGTCCCGGCCAGGGCTTCCAGGATCGTCGCGTGCGCGGTGGCGTGCGCGATGGTGGTGTCGCCGGCCACGGTTTCCATCTGGCTCAACGTCGCGCGGTGCGGGCCGCCGGAAAGCGCCTCCTCCACACCGCGGTGCTGGTAGCCGAGGGCGATCTCCAGGTGCAGGACTTCCTCGCCGGCGCATTGAAAACGGAAGTGACCCGGCTCGATGATGCCGGCGTGGACGGGGCCGACGGCGACCTCGTGAACCTCGCGACCGTCCACGCGGAAGAACTCTCCGTTGGCGGGTGCGTTTCCGTTCGTGCGCCGCACCGGCTTGAGCCACGGATGGCCTCCGGGCGTGAGGCCGTGCTGCTCCCAGACCTCGCGCTCAAACAGGTGCGCCTGCGGATGCAACGGCGTGAGCGCAGGGTAGGTTCCGGTGGTCGGCGTGCTGCGTCCGACGGCGAGGGTGTTGTCCGAGTCAAAGGCCAGCACGGCGACGAGGCATGTGGCTCCGCCTTCCGGCACGCCGAACCACGCGCACAAACGCGCACCACGATTCAACTCGCCCGCCGTGGCGCGGACCAGCTCCTCCGCCGGCCAGGCCGGCACCTCCGCCCAGGGAAGGCTGGTGCTGTTGGCCAGAAGGGCAAAGGAGGTGGAGGCGCTCATGGGGTTGGAAAGAGCTGTGCCACCGCCGCCGACCAGGCCTCGCGCAGCAATTCCGGCGTGAAAAGCCCGAGCCACAGGGACATTCCCAGCAGCACAAGCGGCGGCGCGATGACGCCCGCCGTTTCGACAAAGCGCCTGCCGTTGACCCTCGCCGCCGTGCGCGGGCGGCCGTCCACGATGCCGAAGACCACGCGCGTCAGGCCGAAGAAAGCCAGCAGCAGGCAGCCGAGAAACACCCCGGTGGCGGTTCCATGCCCGGAAGCGAGCGCAGCCCGCACCAGCTGCAGTTCGCTGAAAAACGGACCGAACGGCGGCAGGGCCGTGACGGCGAACATCCCGGCGACAAAGATCGCCGCCGAGCGCGGGGTCAGCACCGACATGCCGCGCACGTTGTCCATGGAAGGCGAGCCTGCGGCGCGGCGGATGTTGGCCGCACTCAAAAAGAGCGCGCCCTTGGTCAGGCCGTTGGTCCACACATGGAACAGCGCCGCCGCCAGGCCCGCACCCCCCAGCGCCGCGCCGACGCTCAGGATGCCCATGTGCTCGACGCTCGAATAAGCGAGCATCCGCTTGAAATCGCGCGTGCCCAGCAGGAACAACGCGGCCACCAGCATCGAGAACAATCCGATGACCAGCAGCGTGCGGTCGGCAATCGCGCCTTCACCGGCGGCACCGATGACGGAGCGCACGCGCAGGATCGCCGTGAACGCCACCGTGGTGACGCCGCCCGCCAGAATCGCGCCGACGATTCCCGGCGCTTCACCGTAGGCGTCCGGCTTCCAGGTGTGCATCGGCGCGAGACCCATTTTCGTGCCGTAACCGACGAGCAGCAAAACCCAGGCGGTCAGCAGCCACGGACGGGACAGGCCGGCCCCCTGCGACATCAGGGCGACAAACGTCAGATCGCCGCTGCCGCCGCCATGCAGCGACGCATAGCCCAGGCAAAAAGACCCCAGCAGCGAAAGGGCGATGCCCGTGCCGCCGACGAGCAGGTATTTCCAGGTGGCCTCAAAGGCGCGCGGCGTGCCGTTGAAGTGCAGGAGCGGCACCGCCGCGAGGGTGACGCCCTCGGTCGCAATCCACAGCAAGCCCAGGTGCCGGGACTGATGCCCGGCGCTCAACAAACCGAGCACCGCCAGCAGCAGCGCGACAAACACGCGGTTGGGACGCTCCGACCTGATTTGCAGATAGGACACGCCATAGGCGGCGCAGACGAGGAACAACAACGACACCGCCGGCAACACCGCCCGCGCGAGCGGGTCAAAGGCCAGCCAGGCGTTCGGCGCGACGGCGGGCGGGTCCAGGAACAACCAGAACGTCAGCACGGCATGCGCGAGGCCGACCACCGGCAGCAGCCAGGGCCGCGTGCGGTTGTTCGGCCAGAGGGCCGCGACGCCCGCTCCCACCAGTGGCACGATGACGAGGAGGAGCGGTTTCATTCGTGCAGCGCGGTGAGTTTGCGGGTGTCGAGCGAATCAAAGGCCCGCTGGATGCGGTCCACGATGATGCCAATGACAAACACCCCGACGGTGACATCCAGCAGAATGCCCGACTCCACCACCAGCGCGGTCGAATGGATGAGCAGCAGCCCAAACAGGTAGATGCCATTTTCGAGAATGAGATAGCCGCAAACCTGGGATATGGCCTCGGCCCGGCCGATCAACAGGACGAAACCGGTCAGCACCGAGGCGATGGCCCCCGGCACCAGCAGCAGTCCCGCGTGCTCCGGCAGCAGCGGCAGCGCCTGGGACAGCGCCACGGCGGCGATCGTGCCGGCGGCCCCGAGCAGCAGCGAAGGCACGAAGCCGATGAACGGCTCGATTTCCCGTTCAATGTTCGCCGCGCGCATCGCCCGCCGCAACATGCTGGGAATCACCACACCCTTGCCCGCGATCGTTCCCAGCGCGATCACCCACACGCGCCAGTCCAGGTGGTCGTGCTCCAGCAGCAGCGGCATCACGCCCAGCAGCATTCCCTGAAGGGACATGGCGCGGATGAGCGACGGCAGCCGGCTGCTGCCCAGCGCAAGCAGGTTCAGCCCCATCGCCAGACCGATCAGCAGGTTCAGCAGTTCATTCATACGGGACGGCCTTTCCATGCCACCAGCAAGGCAAACAGACACAGGAGAAACGCTGTTGTGAGCAGCAGGGGCACGCGGCGGAACGCCAGCCGCGCCATGAGCGATTCAATCAAGCCCACGCCGACCGTCACCCCCAGGACGCCCCCGGCCAGCGCGCCGGTTGCGGCAAGCGGCGACATGTCCCCCATCGGCAGCACCGCCTGGACCAGCAGCACGGCGAAGAGCAGCAGCTTCATGGACGCACCATGCAGAATCACGGCGAACGGCGGGCCGCTGTGATCGAGCACCATGACTTCGTGGATCATCGTCAGCTCCAGATGCGTGTTGGGGTCGTCGAACGGCACGCGGCAGTTTTCCGCCAGCAGCACCGTGAACAAGCCCGCCGCCAGCAGCACCGCGCCGGCCCCGGCCGAGGGCGACAGCATTGTGGCGAGCGAAACGCTCCCGGTCTGGACGCTCAACGACAGCACCGCCGTGATGATGGCCGCCTCCGCGAGAACGGCGTAACTCACCTCGCGCGCCGCGCCCATGCCTTCAAACGCCGACCCGGTTTCCATCGCGGCCCAGGCCGTGCAGAAGCGCGCCAGCGCCAGCAGGTAGATCAGCATCAGCACATCGCCGCGAAAGCTGAACGCGGCTCCCGCGGGACCGAGCGGCATCAACAACGCCGCTCCGATCAGGGCCACCCACGCCACCGCCGGCCCGGCCACGAACCCCGGCGACGCCAGCGTGCTCATCACCACGCCCTTCTGCCACAGCCGCGCGAGGTCGTAGTAGAGCTGCAACACCGGCGGCCCGCGCCGGCCCGCGACCCAGGCCTTGACCTTGTTGATGATGCCCGGCAGCAGCGGTGCCAGCAGCAGCCACAGCGCGAGCCGCAGAGTGAGATCGAGGATCAAAATCATGGCGTGCCTCCCAGCAGGACAAGGACTCCCAAGGCCATCAGCCCGGCCACCACATAGACGACGTAGCTTTGCAGCCGTCCGTGTTGCAGGCGGCGCGTGGCGGCGGACACATGCATCACGACCCCGCTGACCGGCCCGAGGATCCGCTCCAGCACGGTTTCAGGAACACGCTCCAGCCGGAGGGCCTCCTCCGGAAAGAGGCCGCGAGGTCGCCTTAGTTTTTGCTCCGGTTGCAGCAGCCAGCGAAACCAAGCCGAGGCAATTCCCGCGAACGATGCGCTGGTGTATTGCATCCGCGCCGTCGGCAGCGCGTAGCCGCAATCCCACGTCAGGCCGCGCCG
>JBAYGL010000078.1:0-14615 GCA_041666725.1 Limisphaerales bacterium | reverse complement strand
GCTCGACCGCCCACTTGATGTGCCAGTCGGCGATCTCGGGTTCGCCCTCGCGATACCAGCCCAGCACCGGCTTGCGCTCCGGGTAGGACCGGACCGGCTGCCACTGGCTCGCAAGTTTCCAGCCTGGAAAATAATAAACTCCGACATCATACGGGCCGCGCACGGGTTTTGGTTCGGGCACGTAGCCGGTCTTCGCGATCTCCTGCCGGGCCGTGAACTTGACGAGCGCGGATGCGGTGACGGCCCCGGCGTTGGCGGCGGTGAGTTCAAGCTGCATCTTGCCTTCGAGCGGTCTGCCAGCCTGCACGATCCAGGAGAATTTTGTCTTCTCCTCAAAATCCGCCGAGGTGGCGCCGGTGTTGAGCGGCGGCTTTTCGAGCAGCGTCACGCCGTCGGGCAGCCTGAGCTTCGCGCTCACGTTCGTCGCCGCCTGGCCGCCGGTGTTTTTGAACCAGGCGACGACATTCGCCGGCACGCCGGCGCGCGGCAGGGCATCCTCAAGCGCGAACGAAAGCAGCTTCAACTCCGGCGGACCTTGCGGCGCATCGCCGACTTTCAGCGAGCCCAGCCTGACCACCGCGTTGGTGGCATTCACCGGGCGCAGTCCCAGGCCGACGACGCGCCCCCGCCAGGCACGGACGGCGGACATGTTGAGGTTGTAAGTCCGCTCGCGACCGTCCGATTCGATGGGAAAGGAGAAGCTTTGGAATCCAGGCGCCTTTTCCGAAAAGAAGAACAACGTCGCCGTCTGCCCGCGATCCGCCGCGAACCTGACGGCAACGAATGATTGTTCGTCCGCGTTGATTTGCAGCGGAGGGCTCAACAGCAGTCCCGAAGGCGAACTGCGAAACTCGCGGCCCACCAACACGGGCACGGCTTGCGCGTCCTGGGTGTCCAGCCACTGCCATCCGTTTCCGCTCCTGCCGAAATCAAAATCCGGGACCGATGTCGCGGAAGACGTCTCCAGCCCCAGCACGCGGATGGAATCCAGCTCGAACCGCGCGCCGTCATACACGTCGAACCGCAGCCGGACAATCCTGCCTTCCGCATGCCAGCCCGGCAGCAGGCCGTAGGTGTGCCACTGACCGTCGCCCGCCACTTTGAAGCGAGTGACTTTCTCCGCGCTGAAACCGCCCAGACGACCGGTCGAGGTGTTGCTCCAGTAAAGCTCCGCCGTTCCATCGCGATCCGCCTTGAGCCGGATTTGAACGACCTGCCTCGACGATGCCTTGAAGTTGAGAAGCGGTCCAAGTGTCAGGATCGGATCATCGCCCACCGCGCGGCAGGCCAGCACGCCGTTGGCGACCACGACGTTTGTAAGATGCGCGTTCGGCTGCCAGCCCCCGGCATCGCCGGGGCGGTCAAACGTCCACTCGGCAAGTGGCTTTTCCGCAGCCAGACAGGAGGAAACCGCGAGCAGCAAGAACGCCGCCGCACCGAGAAGCGAAGTCACCGTTTTCATAAGAGAGGAATCAAAGGACCACCGGCACGAACCCGCACAGAAGAAGCTACTGGAACTTCCGACGTCAGATTGACGCCGCAATTTCATACAAAGCAACTTCCGAAACTGTGTTTCAAAGTCTCCCGCAGGCCGGGAGACTTCCGCAGCCAGTCCACACACAAATCCGTCCGCTTGTTGAATCGCCGCCCTGAAGATAGCGTCCGTGCGGTTCAAACACCGCACCATGCACCTCATCATCCTGCTCCTGCTGCTCTGCTGCCGGCCCGTCGTTGCGGCCGAAAGGCCCCTTGTCCTCTTCGATTTCGAGGGCGACCTGAAGAATTCCGGATCACTCGGACGCGAGGGTGCGTTCAAGGTTTACGCACGCGATGAAAATGCGGGCTTCGACGGCGGGCCCTTCGGCGGCTGCCTTGATCTGACGGCCGCGACACGGCACGGCGGGACGGGGGCTTCCGACCCGGCGACGGGCGGGGCCGTGATTTTCCAAAACGAAGCGCTCGACAAACTCGACACGTTCACGCTCGCGATCTGGTCGCGACAGAGCCCGCTTGCAAACGGTCCGAACGCAAGGTTGCTGTCCAAGGACGGCTCGTGGGACTTCATGGGCGCCGCCCTGGCGCTTGGAGCGTCGCCAACAAAGGTCACCTATCCGCTCGCCGGCAAGTCCGGGCAAAATCCGGAGGCCGGCTGGGAATTCACCGCCGTGGTCGTCGGACCGGACACCGTGCGCGCCTATGGGGGCGGTCTTGGACGTCCGCTCACACTGCGCGCCGAGCATCCGCGTCAGGAGCACGCCGCCGCCGCGCGCGGCCAGCTCGTCCTCGGCACACTCGGCGGCATCCGCCCGTTTCAGGGCTGGCTCGACCGCGTCCGCATCTTTGGATCGGCGTTGGATGAGAAAGCAGTGCGCGAATTTTTTGAGGCGGATGTTGCCGCTGCAAAACAAACGCGCCCGGTCCCCATTTATGACCTGGCCCGGCCGGCGGACGACACGCACCGGTTTCACTTGAAGCGCTCGGACATTCCATTCTCCGTGCGCTGGCAGAAACGGAAGGAAGCGCCGGACGTGATGAAGTCGTTCCACGCGACGCAGTGCCTCTGGGTTTACGGCAGCGAGACGGCATTCATCTCGGACATCAAGTCCACAGGCGTCGGTTACGAAGGCACGCTCAACGGCCTCCAGGGTCAGGAACAGTCCACCACCAACCGTTTCGCACGCGGCGATGCGTCAGGACGGCACGAAGACCTTGATGGAAACAAGAACACGCCGTCGTGGATGCTGACGTTCGGGCCACGGACCTTCACCGGCTGCTGCAATCATCCCGCGTTCCGAAAGCTGTTCTTTGACGCCGCCAAACGCCATGTGGACGCCGGCGTGGACATGCTGCATGTGGACGACTGGGCGATGAACGCCAGCTGGGTGCTGAACGCCGGCGTCTGCTTCTGCGAGCCGTGCCGCGCCGGTTTCCGCGAGTGGCTGAAGACACGCTACGACGCGGCGCAGCTGCGCAAGCTCGGCATCTCCGACATCGGCACGTTCGACTACCGCGAGCACCTGAAACGCAGCGGAGTGCCGGACGCGACGACGTATCGGGTGAAACTCCGCGCCCTTCCGCTGACACCGCTGTTCGTGGACTTCCAGGTTGAGAGCATGAGGGCGTTCTTCCGCGAGTTTCGCCGGCGTCTGGACGAGTGGTCGCCGAAGAAATATATCCCGGTCTCGGTAAACGCCCTTTTCAATGAGCTCCATCCCTATCACAACCTCTGCGGCGTGGATGTGGTGGACTTCTTTGTCGGCGAATCATCCCTGAATGTTGCACACCAGACCGCGGCGGAATTTGCGTCTGCCGCGAAACTCGCCGAGGCCTTCGGCATCACGCAGGTGGTCTCGCCGATCCCGCACGGCACGGCACGAACTCGCGCGGCGCTCGCCACGACCTACGCGCTCGGCCAGCCGCACCTCGTGCCATGGGACATCTACATGGGCAGCGACGCCACCAGCATCCAGCCGCGTTACTTCGGCACCCGCGGGCAATACGGCGCCGACTACGACTTCATCCATGAGAACCCCGCGCTGTTCGACAGCTACGGACCGGCGGCCGAAGTCGGCGTGCTCGTCAACGCCGACGCGCCGCCACCCGCGCTGGCCGCGTATTGCCGCAAACTTGCGGCGCAGCAAATCCCCTTTCACCTGATCGTGGGCGCCAGCAAACACGCCCGCGTGCCGGTGCGGGCCGCCGATTTGCGCGCCGTGCGATTGCTCGTGGAACTCAGCCCCGCCAACGGCTTCGGAGACGAGGACCTCAGGACACTCGACGCCGCACGCGGGGCGGGACGCGTCCGTTTCGTCCCGGCGACCGCCGATGTGGCGGCAATCTGCCAACTGCGCGGACTGGACGTGCTGCGACTGGAGGCCCCGGAGCAGGTCTATGCGTTCCTGCGCGTCAACCAGTCGAACCGTTCCGCTGTCATCCATGTGGTGAACTGGAACCTGAGCGGCGATGGCGAGCGTGGCGAATCTTACAGCAACATGACGGTCACCCTCCTGCAACCGGAGCGGTGGGGCAAAGTCGCCTCCGTGATGTTGCACCGGCCCGGCGAGCGTTCCCTGTTGGTGAAACCTGAACTGCATTCCGACTGCGTCCGGCTGACCCTGCCCAAGGTGGAAACGTGGGCTGTGCTGGAGATCAAGCCCTGAGCCGGGACCATGCAGTTGGAGCGCGGCATTCATGCCGCAGCAGCGTGGAATTCAAAAGGGTTGACGGACTTCCGAGCCATCCGCGCGAACGAACCAAACGGTTCGGGCCGCAGCCGGCGTGGTGCAAACGCGAGCCCCGGCCATGGCGGGCGTTTCTGCGGCATGAATGCCGCGCTCCTGTCGCTCCCACTGCATCGTTCCGGCTGAGACGGTGTCGTGACTGCACGACGGACGAAGGCGCATATTGGACCGAATGAAGACGGAGTCCGTCGCCTAGCCGCCGAGCAGCATCGATGGATTTTCGCTGTCCTGGCCGAGCTTGAAGCGGGGGAACGCCTTCAGATCGAAGGTGAAGCCGATGGTGTAATCGTGCCTGCCGTTGCGCAGATCGCGGATGCGCAGAGTGAACGCGCCGACCCAGCTGCGGAAGTCACGGTAAACCGTGTAGTATTGCTCCTCCATCCGGCCGTCCCGCGCCTCGAAGAAGTGCCGGGTGCGCAGGGCGTAGTTCTCGTTGATGCGGTAGTAAAAACGGGTCGTGATCAGATTGTTGCCAGGCGCGCCGAGGAATTGCGGGTCACTCCGGATATAGCGGTGGCCCAGAGCGAGGCTCCAGTTGTCTTCGGGTGAGATCGTGGCGTGGTGATCCGCCACGCGCCAGTGTCCGCCGTCGAAGTTGTAGCGGTTTTCCGAGGTGAGCGTGAGCCAGTCGCGCGGCTTGAAGTCCAGATCGGAGAAGCCGTCGGCAAAGGTGCCCTGCCCTGCGCGCGGACGCACGCGCCAGTCGGTGTAGAGCGCCCAGTTCAGCAGGGTGTCAACACGGTCGTTGCGTTTGGTCTGAACGGTGTTGCGCAGGCTGAACCGGAAGACATTCTGGCTGTCCACCGCGTCGATTGCATTGTAGTCCGGGTAGTCGACTGGCAAGAGGCGCAGGCTGGCGAGTTCGCTGTCAAACTGCGGCAGCGTGGGCGGCAGCCGGTTTGGCGAGGGAACAAAGGCGTAGTTGACGCCCGGCTCGAAGATGTGGCGGATGCCTTTGGCCTGGAGCCAGGGGATGTCCTTGTCCGGAAGGGTGGTGTGCATCTTCATGGTGACCTCCATGCCGGTGTTGAAGACACCCCGGTTTGCCTCCGTCGTCGTCGCGCCAACCCCCTCCGTGTCGGTGTAATGCGTGAGCCGCCCGCCCACGCGCGGCGCGACATTGAGCCAGCCGAAGAAGTTCCAGGGCAACACGACCTGATGATAGGTGTCCGCGCGTCCTGCGGCGAAGCTGTTGGCGATGTTGTCGGCGAACGAATGCCTGTAGTAACCCGCCGAGCTCTCGCTCTCGTAGTAGAGGGGCGTGACGCCGATCTGCTGGCGCAATCCGGTGAACTTCACATCCGGCAGGCGTTCGACCGTTTCGTAAAAATCGTTGATCCGCGGCTGGGCGAGGATGTTCAGGCTCCAGTTGGACCAGAGCTGGTTCACCTCCAGGAACGAACTGGGCTGGGTGTTCCGCAGGTATTCGTGCTCGAGGAAATCGCGGATCAGAAATGCGTCGCTCTGCTCGCGCACCACGGCGGTGACGGTCAGGTTCGTGCGCACCTCGGCCCGGTGGGAGAAGCTGATGCGGTGCCGGTCGTTGTCCAGCTTGCCGCCGGAGCTGTTCGTGCCGCGCTGGTCGTCGTGCGTGTAATAAAATTTGAGACCGCCCTGGCCCCAGCGGCCCGCGTCATAATTGAAGTCCGGACCCGCTCCCACGCCCCGGAGCTGCCGGTAATCAAAGTGCAGGTCGGTGCTGAAGTTCGTGGTGAAGGCATGATGATACGTGCCCAGCACATACGGACCGTAGAGGCTGCGGTAGCCGGGCGTGACCACCCAGTAATCCCCGTGCGTCTTGAGGTTGCGGGAGTATTTCGGCCAATACATGACCGGCACGGCACCGATGAACAGCGTCGCCTCTTCCGCCTCAAAACTCTCCCCCGGCACGATGGTCAGCCTGCGGCAGCGGATGCGATGACCGGGAGTGGCGACGTCATCGGTGGTGATGATGGCGTTGGTTGCGCTGTAAACATGGTCCGCCTTGGATGCCTCCAGCGAAAACCCGCCCAGCAGGAACGGCCCTGCGGCTGAACGGAACTCGGCCGCCTTGATGATCTTCGTCTTGAAGTTGTATTCGAGCCGCTCGCCACGCCAGAGATGCCCGTCGCCACGAAGGAAAACCGCGCCCTCGGCCTGCGCATCACCCGTGCCCTGGTCGAGCGAGACGCGGTTTGCCGTCAGCTCCACTTCCTTCCCCTTCTCCGTCTCATAGCGGACGCGCACGCCGCCCTGGGCGGTCATCCGGCCCGTGTTCAAATCGAACGATTGCGAGCCCTCCTTGGTGAGTTGCTCGATCTGGAAACGCGCGCCGGCCTCCGCCGCCCGCGCGGCAATACCAGAAAGGACAAGCACACAAGCCAGCCAAGGGAGGACAACGCGACATCTCATGCGTGGGGCGAGTGAAACAAACGACGGCGGCACTGCCAAGCCCATTTGCCCGTCCATGTCGTCCTTTCTTGCTTCCCTGGGAATGCGCCGGGCTGTGAGAATGACCGCGGCAGGTGCCGTGAAACGAAAAGAGCGCGTCTTGCGACGCGCTCTTTCAAGGTGGTGGAGACAGGAAACTACTTCAGCCCCTTGATCCGGAGGTTCTTGAACTGGACGGTCATCGGAGGGCCCTGATGAATTTGCAGGGCGAGGATGCCCTCCTTCGCGGCCTTGTCACCGCCCTCGTCGGTCACGTCCACGGTCTGCATGCCGTTGATGAAATGCTGGAGGTGGTTGCCTTTGGCGATGATAACGTAGTCATTCCAGTCCTCGTGCTTGATCCTGGCCTGGATGTCCTCGCTCTTGCCGACGGAACCGGTGACTTCGACCCTGGCCTTGCCGTTCGCGTCCTTCACGACGGTCTTCTCGCCGCGCTTGGCGAGGATGCCGCGCATTTTCTCCTCGTAGAGGATGCCGCTGTGTTTCTGGCCGGCCTCGAAGTCCGCCTGGTAGCCGCCGACGATGGGGCCCCACTCTCCCGGCGCGAGCACCTTGCTGCGATACTGGACGCCGGAGTTGCCCGCCACGATGCGGTAGCTGAAGCGGAGTTCAAAATCCTTCGTGTTCAGCTCCTTGTTCACGAGGAAGGTGTTGTGCGTGATGGCACCCTTCTTGGGATCCTTTTCGCTGGGCGGGGTGATGCCGGTGATGCAGCCGTCCTTCACGGACCAGAGCTTGGGATTGCCTTCCCAGCCGGTGAGGTCCTTGCCGTTGAAGATGGATTTGAAGCCAGTCTCGTCGGCGGCAAACGCGGGGAGGGAAATCAAGGCGCCGGCGGCCAGTGAGAACAGGGCGGAGGAGAATTTCATATGTATTGGTCAGTGCTACGGTTTGCTTGCGCCGCGATTCAGCGGACAAGGGAGGCGGCTGTCAACGGCGAACCCGGCTCCGGTCTCTGCGGCAAGCGTTTGGAAGATCGTGCCGACAGCACGGGATGGTTGGGATTCCGCCAAATGTGACTTCATCTGCGCCGCATCTGTGGTTACGTTCCGACCGGCGTTCTTGATTCGCAATG
This sequence comes from Limisphaerales bacterium, assembly GCA_041666725.1. Lineage (GTDB taxonomy): Bacteria > Verrucomicrobiota > Verrucomicrobiia > Limisphaerales > SXTU01 > SXTU01. The sequence goes on along the minus strand of JBAYGL010000078.1, from coordinate 6,869 downwards.
AATTCGTATTGCTGGCCAGTGCTGCTGTGGTTCGTGACCGTTCCGTGCGCTTGGGCACAGAAGGATCCCCACATCGGTTACGTGTATCCCGCAGGCGGCCGGCAGGGGACAACGTTCCAGGTGACAATCGGCGGGTCCGCCCTCAACAACACGACCGCCGTTTTCGTCTCCGGTGCCGGAGTCAGCGCAAAGGTCATCAAGGAGGACCGGCAGGTGACGCCGGCCGAGCAGAAGGAAATGCGCGAGTCACTGGACAAGATCCAGGAAAAGCGGAAGAAGGGCCAGCGCGTGACCTCGGAGGAGGCGAAGAAGGCCGAGGAGATAAAGCAGAAACTCACCAACTTTGGAAGACGGCTGACCAATCCATCCCTGGGCGAATTCATCACGCTTCAAGTCACCATGTCCCGCACCGCGGCGCCGGGGGATCGCGAGATCAGGGTGATGACGACCGCCGGCCTCTCGAATCCGCTTCTGTTCGTGGTGGGCGACCTGCCGGAATCCAGCAAGAAGGACTGGAAGGATGTTCCAAAATCGAGGTTCAGCATGGAACCCGAGCTCGACCCGAAACCTCCGGAGAAAAACATCACGCTGCCGGTCACCTTGAACGGTCAGATCCCGCCCGGCGGCTTGGACCGTTACCGGTTTCAGGCACGGGAAAGCCAGTCATGGGTCGTCGCAGTTCGGGCAAGGGATCTGATCCCCTACATCCCCGACGCCGTGCCCGGCTGGTTGCAGGCCATCGTTTCGGTGCGCGATGGCAAGGGCCGGGAACTCGCCCCTGTGGATGATTCACGGCTGCATTTCGACCCGACGCTCTTCTACAAAATTCCTGCGAGCGACGAGTATGTCCTCGAGATCAGGGACGCTCTCTATCGTGGCCGCGAAGACTTCGTCTATCGCGTCAGCATTGACGAACGACCGTTCGTCGCCGGCATTTTCCCCCTGGGTGGCAGGATCGGCACGCAAACGAACGTCGCCGTCACCGGCTGGAATCTGCCGTTCAAGCAGCTGCCGGTCGATCTCAGGGACAAATCCCCGGGCGTCCATCTGTTGATGCCAGACCGCTTTGCCAGCGGCGTGTCCGTGTCGGCGGACAGCCTGCCTGAAATTTTTGAAAGCGAACCCAACAACACCGCCGGAGGGGCTCAACCGGTTTCATTTCCAACGATCATCAACGGGCGCATCGATCCTCCGGGTGACGTTGACACCTTCCGCTTCGAGGGAAAGGCCGGCGATCAGATCGTTGCTGAAATCAATGCGCGGCGGCTGGGTTCCCCGCTCGACTCCGTGCTCTCAATCACGGACGGAACGGGGAGGCAAATCGCGTCCAACGATGACCACGAGGACAAGGGAGCCGGCCTGAACACGCACCACGCGGATTCCTACCTGGCGCTCACGCTTCCCTCAACCGGCTCCTATTTCGTTCAAATCCGAGACGCCCAACGCGGGGGCGGAGCGCTCCACAGCTACCGGTTGCGACTCAGTCCGCCGCAACCGGACTTCGAGCTGAGGGTCACGCCTTCCGCGCTGAACGTTCACGGCGGGGCGAGTGTCCCCGTGACAGTCCATGCGCTTCGCAAGGACGGATATGCCGGCCCCATTTCGCTGAGATTGAAGGATGCGCCCAAAGGCTTCTCGCTGTCCGGGGCCGAGGTTCCCGGGAAGCAGGACAAGGCAAGGTTCACGCTCAATGCTCCATCCACCGCGATGACACCCTTCTCCCTGCGTCTCGAAGGCTACGCGACAATCCAGGGCCGCGAAATCCGGCACTTCGCGCTGCCTGCGGACGATGTGATGCAATCGTTCTCCTACCGCCACCTTGTCGCCGCGAAGGACCTGAAAGTCGCCGTCATCGGGCGTTTTCGCGCCGGAGATGCGTCCCAAGTCCTCAGCACCTTGCCCGTCCGAATCCCTGTCGGGGGCACGGCCCGTGTCCGCGTCGGACTGCCGGCCGGACCACTGGTGGGCAAGATCGAATTCGAGTTAAGCGAACCACCGGACGGAATCAGCATCAAGGATGCGTCATCGACGGAGATTTCGCTCCAAGCCGACGCGGCCAAAGTCAAACCCGGCTCCAAAGGGAACCTCATAATCAAAGCCTCCGCAGAGCCCCCTGCCGCGGCAGGAACCCAAACGGGGCCGGCGAACCGCCGGCGCATCTCCCTTGGCGCGCTGCCCGCCATCCCGTATGAGATCGTGCCCCGATGAAGCCAGACACGAATCATCAAAGGCGGCTGCGGAGAATTGCGGCGGATCAGTCACTCCACACTGGCCCCGGCAGAACGCGTCGGCTGAATGCCTTTTGTCAGGCCGCCCAGACCACGCCTGACTGAACACCGATTACCGAACACCGGCTTGAGCTCCGACTACGAAGAGATCATCGAGGGTGAAACTGTCCTGCGCCGCGTGCCCGCCGGCCGGCACGAGGCGGTTTGCCAGGCATTGCACGCCGGCTTCGCCGCGGCACTGGCGGGCAGCGCCGTCGCCCGCCTGCTGGCGCCGCGTTCCATCGTCCAGATTTCCCCCGGCTCATTGTTGCGCCCGGATCTCGCGCTCGTCACGGCGGCGACGGGCAAGCTCTGGCTGGCCGCCGAGGTCGTGAGTTCCACCGATCACCGCTGGGATACGGTGACGAAGAAGGAACTCTACGAGACCTTCGCCGTCCCGCGCCTGTGGATGGTGGACCCGCGCTACGACAACGTGGAGGTGTATCACGGCAGCCCGCACGGCCTCGTGCTCCAGCACATCCACGCCGGACGCGAGACGCTCACGGAAAAGCTGCTGCCCGCGTTGAACCTGGCGGTGTCAGAGCTGTTCAGGCCATGACTTTGGCGGGGGTGAAGATTTCCAAGAATAACTGTTGTATTCGCCCGGCGAACCGTCAGGGTGCGCTTGCACTTAGATTGCTCAAGGTTAGCTAGGCATGGTGAATCGTCAGGTGAACGTGGTTCGGTGATGATTTGAAACCCGGTAGTTCGGGAACAGTCGGCGAAGCAGGAGTGGGTCTAGTCAAAGTCATCACATGAACAACAAACTGTTTGTAGGAAATCTTTCCTTCAATACCACCGAGAACGACCTTCAAGACACTTTCGCCGCACACGGCACCGTCATGGAAGTCAACCTCATGATGGATCGCATGACCGGCAAGTCACGCGGATTCGCCTTCGTCACCATGGACTCCGATCAATCCGCCCAGGCGGCGATTGCCGGTCTCCACGGCAAGAACATGGGCGGCCGTGACCTCACCGTGAACGTTGCCCGTCCCCGTGAAGAGCGTCCCCGCTCCAGCGGCGGCGGCGGCGGTGGCGGCGGCTACGGTGGTGGTGGCGAGCGCCGCGAGCGCCGTTACTAATCCGGCCGGTTGGTTTTCGCAGGGTGCGGGAAGCCGCGAGGCTTCCCGCACCTTTTCGTTTTCTCCCTGCGGACCGCACCCAACGAATTTCAATTTCCCATGGAAGAACCCATTACCGTCGAAGGTCACATCACGATCGTCCTGCCCGGCACGATGTTCCGGGTGAAGCTCGACAACCAGCACGAGGTCCTCGCCCACATCTGCGGCAAGATGCGCAAGCGCTTCGTCCGCCTGACCGCCGGCGACCGCGTGAAGATGGAGATGTCGCCCTACGACTTGTCGAAGGCGCGCATCGTCTACCGGCTGCGCTGAAGGCCGGTTCCGGTGCCAGGCCGCTTCCTTCCCAGGTGTCGCCCGGTTTTCCGACGCCCTCCGTTCACCGCGTGCGGGCTTGCGCTTTGATCGGCCCTTAATACACTCCCGCCTCTGTTTTAGACGGACACGTATGCTTACTTCCCATGAACTGTTCGGTTTCATGCCCCCCGCGCTCGCGGCGGACATCCTCGAACACGCCCACACCAACGACCGCGAACTCTACCGCGCCACACTCAACGCCGTCGCCAGCGCGCGCAAGGTGCGCCCCGTTTTCCTGGACAGGCAGCCCCGCAAGGAGCGGCACATCGGAATGGTCGGCTATCTCAGCCGCCCCGGGATGGAAATGGCCGCCGGCACCATGCTCCGCGGCTGGCTCCTCAAGGCCCACAAAAGCCTGCTCGCCAGCTTCCTCGACGGCGTCGGCATTGCCCACAAGGATGGAGTGGTGGACAACCTCCCCGAGTCGGTGGATGACACGAAGCTGAAGTCCTCCGTGGACACGCTGCTCGCCAAACACTCCCCCGATGTGGTGAAGGTCTATCTTCACTCGTTCAACACCATGAACGAATCGCAGTGGAAGAACCTTGAGACGCTGCTCAAGGACGACGCCCGCCTCCAGTTCTGAGCTGCATTGCAGCGCGCAGGCGGACTCGGTCATCGGCCGCACCGTCCCGCCTCGCCATCTTCCTGACCGCCTTGCTCCGACAGCTCAACGAGCATGTTCAAGGCATCTGCCGAGGCTGCTGCCTGCCCACCTCGTTTTACCGGCACACCAGCAAGAGTCGCAGCCAGCAAAGCCCAGCGACTTCTTCCACCGGACACAGTCAGAGAAGATAAATTTTCCGAAAGCCACGCCCATCGGTCGCCTATGCAGGTGTCAGCCCGACGAGACACCGCGCCGCGAACAGGCGGGGACAGCCTGAAAGAACCCTGTCCACCTTGAGCATCGCTCCCAGCATTCGTGCCGGATACATCGCCGGCTTGCTGAAGCCGCCGCACAGCACGTAGTGGAAGGCCGAAAAGGCTTCGCGATGATACACGTTCCAGCCCTCCGGCCAGCCAGCCCCCTCGCCCCGGAAGAACAGCCGGGTGGCGTTGCCCTGTGCCGCGTAGTAATCGCGGGGACGCGGGAGCTCCACCGCATGATTGATCGGCGCGCGGATGGCCACCGGCTCGTGATGCAGCAACCCGTAGACCGGCCAGCTCGCCAGACTTATAAACGGGTCGAACACGATGACGCGCCCGCACGGCTGCAGCGCCCTTCGTGCCTCTTTGAAAAACGCGCCCGGTGCCCGCAGGTGGTGGAACACGTCGAACAGGATCAGATGTGACAGGCTCCCGTCCGCGAACGGCAGTTCGTAGCCGTCGCACACCACGTCGAGCCAGGGGTTGGGAAAGAGATCGGTGCTGATCGACTGCGGAAGGCGTGATTTCAGGTTCCCCACGCCCGATCCGATCTCGACGATGCGCCCCGGGAGCGAGGTGTCCATCTGGGCCACGATGCGTTCGTAGAACCCCGAGTAAACCTCCCGCAGCAGCGGCTTCGCCTGCCACGCCCGCAGATTGGCCTCGATCTCAATCTGGTGCTGTTCGAGGGCGATGCTCATGCCAGTCAAATTGAACCATGGCCGGGTTCCGGTTGAAAATGGATTTGAATCACAATCCACACAGTGAAAACGGGGCGGTCTTGCGACCGCCCCGTGGCGTGATTGGTTGCGTGCGCGCACGGCTTTTCAGACCGTCGCGCCGCGCGGCACTAACTGCCGATTAGAGCGTGTGGCCGCTGGCCGACAAACTGCAGGTCGGCGCGCCCGAAACCGTCGAGCCGGCGCTGTAGGTGCCGCCGCCGGGGCAGGCAGGCAGGGTCGAGCCCTTCAGGTAAGCCAGGAGCGTGGTGTCCGTGAGGGCGTAGGTGTCGGTGGCCTGCTTCTTCTGTTCGAGAGCCCACTGCTGGACCGCGCCGTCAACCTGCTTGAGGTTGGCGATGCACGCGTTCTTCTGCGCCGTGGCGCGCGCCTTCACGAAGTTCGGGATGGCGATGGCTGCGAGCAGACCGATGATGGCCACCACGATCATGATTTCCACGAGCGTGAAGCCGCTTTTGCGGGAGGTTTGTGTTTTCATAATATTACTGCGTTCCGACTATGTCGCGTTTCCACGACGGTTTATTTGTATGATCTGCCACTGCGTGCCGCCTCCAGACTGGAGCCGACGATGCACCCTCTGCTCATCCCGAGGCATCCGCCAGCAAAGATTTGAACTATTTGCGGCCACCAAACCAAAACGAAACGGGGCGGCCGCCTGGCCGCCCCGTGGGTGATTTGCCGCGTTCGCCGCCAATCAGCGCCCTTTGGGCAAGGCGCTGCGACCGGCATAGACAGCATTCCTGCCGAGCAACTGCTCGATGCGCAGGAGCTGGTTGTATTTCGCGGTGCGGTCGGTGCGGCTGAGCGAGCCGGTCTTGATCTGGCCGCAGTTGGTCGCCACGGCGATGTCGGCGATGGTCGCGTCCTCGGTCTCGCCGGAGCGATGCGAGAGGACGGCGCGATAGGCGTTCTTGTGCGCAAGTTCCACGGCATCGAGCGTCTCCGTGAGGGAGCCGATCTGGTTCACCTTCACGAGGATCGCGTTCGCGGTGCCGGTGTCGATGCCCTTGCGGAGGAATTGCACATTCGTGACGAACAGGTCGTCGCCCACGAGCTGGACCTTGCCGCCGAGCTTGTCGGTGAGTTTCTTCCACGTCACCCAGTCACCCTCGGCGCAGCCGTCCTCGATGCTCACGATGGGATACTTGGCGCAAAGGCGCGCGTAGAACTCGACCATCTCGTCGCCGGTGAGTTTCTGGCCGCTGCTCTTCTTGAACACGTAGGTCTCGTTTCCGGTGTAGAACTCCGAAGCGGCCACATCGAGCGCGAGGAAGATGTCCTTGCCGAGCTTGTAGCCGGCGTCCTTCACGGCCTGCGCGATGGCGTCCAGCGCGGCGTCGGCGCTCTCCAGCTTCGGCGCGAAGCCGCCCTCGTCACCAACGGCGGTGGAAAGGCCCTTCTTCTTCAACACGCCCTTGAGCGCGTGGAATATCTCGGTGATGGCGCGCAGTCCCTCGCTGAACGTGGCGAAGCCGTGCGGCATGATCATGAACTCCTGGAAATCAATCGGCGCATCCGAGTGCGCACCACCGTTGATGACGTTGGCCATCGGCACG
>JBAYGL010000077.1:0-14617 GCA_041666725.1 Limisphaerales bacterium | reverse complement strand
CGGCTGGCTCATGGACAGATGGAAGGTTCAGGCCGGGTTCAACGAACCCGGCGCAAGAACGCCTCCGGCCAATGGGTGACGTTGTGGCGGAGCGTGCTTTCGTTGAACGGCCACGGAGGCTGCCCGTGCTGAAACTCGGGATGGCGCGCGGCGAACTCGCGCGCCGCCGCCGTCGGGTTGTCCCCCGTCCACTCCGGCCGGCCCAGTGGCGTGTCGTGCAGGTCGTGCATGATGCCGTCCGTCGCGACGATGTAGGAGCCGGTCGTGACCATCGGGTGATACGCCTCCAGCTCAGCCAGCACATGAGCGCCTGTGTGGCAGGAGTCGAGGATGACCAGCACGGTTTCGCCTGGCTGCACCAGCCGGCGCACGCGGTCCACGACGGCGGGGGCGGTGGAATCGCCCTCGATCAAGGTGATCGCCCCGGCCAGCGGATGAGCCTCGATAGCCTGCCGGTTGTGGGGACGGATTTCAATGTCCACGCCGATAACCCGCCCCCTGCCAATGGCCTTGCACAGGCTGGCGTAAAAGATCAACGAGCCCCCGTGTGCCACGCCCGTCTCAATGATGACGTCCGGCTGCACTGCCCAGATTACCTCCTGAATCCTCAACACGTCCTCGGGCAGTTGAATCAACGGGCGGCCCAGCCATGTGAATGTGTAGGAATATTTCCTGTTCCACCCGACCTTCACCCACTGGCGTGAAAGAATCTCGAAGGCGGCGTCGGAATAGAGTGGCAGTGTCTGCAGCCCAGCTCCGCTGTCGTGAGAAAGGGTGCGTGCCTCGGTGTCAATGGTGATGCGCATTCGCTCAGGTGGTGAGAATCGTATGGGTGAAGCCTGCCTGCCGCAACGCACAAGTGACCTCGCGTGCGTAATTGGGATTCGCGACAAGCACGAGCGCCAGGTCGCGGATGCGCGGATCTCCGGGGGCAACAATGGGCACGCGCGATCCAGGGATGAAGCCGCCCTGTTTGGCGGTGTTGCTGTCGACGACCAGCGTGGGTGGCAGACCGTTCAGACGGTTTACCAAGGCCACGCCCTTGGCCCCCGCACCCCAGACGGCCCAGCCGCGTTCGGCTCCCTGTTGTCGCAGCCGGTTTTCCAGCGCAAGCACCATCCGTTCAGCCCGCCGGGCGAAGGGATTCAGGCGCACCACGGTGGCAGGCGGGCGGGGGAACCGGTTCTGCCGGCGCACCCTCAACTCCAGCCACTGGTATTGCCCGCCGAACACGGCCACCTGGCGCTCGACCTTGAAGCCGGCGATCCGGCAGAGCCGTGCCAGGCTCGGGCGCGGGAAGTAATTGCAGTGCTCGTAAAACACATCCCAGAAGCAGTCGTGGGCCGCAATCCACTCAAAGGCCGGCGTCTCGATGACCACCGTGGGATCGCCCGCCGCCGCCGCGATGTCCCGCAGTTCCCGGAGAAAGCTCCCGATTTCTCCGATGTGCTCGACCACGTGACGGCAGACCACCACGTCGAACGGCGAGTCCACTTCGCGTGCTGACACGTATCTCCCCTCGAATCGCACGCGCCCGCCTTCTGCCACCGGGGGCCCCTCATACGATGTGTCGTAGCCAACCCCGAGCGCACCTGACTCCCGGCACAGCAGCCGGAGGAAGTCCCCCTTCCCGCAGCCCACTTCCAGCACCCGTCCGCCACCCGCCGGCAACCGGCACACCAGCCGGCGCACCTGCGCCTCAAGGTGCGCCTGAAAAGCCGCCGAGAAGCACTGGCGGTTCTCGTAGTTCTCGTCGTAGGGAATCACGTCTGCCTCGAAGACCGCGTTGAAGATGAGGCCGCAGCTGTTGCATTGTGTCAGCAGCAGGTCTCGACGGGGCACGCGCTGTGCGGCAGCGGGCGTGGCGAAGCGGTAATTCAAGACCACAGGCTGCCGGGGAATCCGCCATGCAGGCGAAAGCCGGCGGCAGCCGCAGCCAGGACAGGTCGCTCGTGGTTTCATGCTTTGAGGTGCCCGATGAGTTGCCGCACGCCTTGGGCGATTGAGATCCGCGGACGCCAGCCCAGCGCCCGCAGCCGCGTCGCGTCGGCCACCACGTTCGCAAAAGGATCAGGCCTGGCCGGCTCGATGATACGAATCAACTCCGGCCGACCTAATTGTCCTGCAATCTCGCCGGCCAGCGCGCCCACGGACACTCCTTCGCCTGTGCCCAGATTGATTGCGCCGCGGGCGCGACTTTCCACGACGGTCAGAAGTGCGGTGGCCACGTCGCTGATGAAGACGTAGTCTTTCACGCTCCTTCCCGATGTGAGCGTGACTGTTTCACCGCAGCTCAGCCGCTGCACGACCGACGTGGCAAGCTTCGCCGGATGCTCGCCCGGGCCGTAGGGATAAAACACCCGCACCCAGGCCCCGCACACCCCGCCCGCAGCAGCCTCGGTTTCCTGCCATCGGTGGAGCGCGTCCTTCGCCTTCGCATAGGGCGAGGAGGGGGCCAGCGGCGTGCCCGCCTCCGACAAGGGCGCACCTGTCATGGCATATTCAATGCAGGTTCCCAGCGTCACGAGATGAACTGCGCCACCATCCACCACGCGACGCAAGAATCCCTGGCTCCAGGCAAGAAACAATTCGTTCTCTGGCGATTCCATGTAGATGCCAGGCGTCGTCACCCACGCCGTGTGCAGGCACACCTCCGGTGCAAAGTCTCGAATCTCACTCCAGGGTGCATCCACCAGGGTGCCGACCAGCGGACGGACACCCGTTTGAACAGGCAGCAGTGACAGCCGTTCCGGCCGCACCAGCGCCGCGACTTCATGTCCTGCCGCCGTCGCTTGCCGCAGAAAGGCTGAGCCGATGAAGCCCGTGGCGCCGGTAAGCAGGATTTTCACGGATGGGGTCGAAAATCGGGGAGTTCGCGGTCGCGGTCGTTGAGAGTGACTTCCGCAGGGAGCGGCCATTCGATGCCGAAAGCCGGGTCATTCCACCGCACTCCTTGTGTGCTCCCGGCGTGCCATGGGGCGGAGATCAAGTAGAGCACCTCCGTGTCACCCACAAGCGTTTGAAAGCCGTGCGCGCAACCTTCGGGCACGTAGAGCGCACGACCGTTGTCCGGCGTCAGCTCCACACCCACCCACTGGCGAAACGTGGGAGAGGCAGGCCGCAGATCCAAAGCCACATCAAACATCGCGCCACGCACGCACCGCACCAGCTTGGCCTCCTCGTGGGGCGCGCTCTGATAGTGCATCCCGCGCAGCGTGCCGCGCAGCCGGTTGAATGACGCGCTGCACTGGGACAGCCCCGGATTGAGGCCGTGCTTCGCAAATTCCTCCGCGCACCAGGTCCGCGCGAACCAGCCACGTTCATCCTCGCGGCGTTCAGGCTCCACAATCCAGACGCCGGCAAGCTTGGTCGGGATGAACTTCATACGACGCGCACCTCTGGAATCGGGAGAATGAACTTTCCGCCCATGTCGCGATACAACTGCTGCTGGCGCAGGATTTCGTCGGCAAAATTCCATGTGAGCAGCACCGTGTGATCGGGATGCCGCTGCACCAGTTCCTCGGCCGCGACAATCGGGATGTGGGTGCCGGGCGTGAGCCGGCCCTGCTTGTAAGTGCTCCGGTCGGCCACGAAGGCGATCTGCCGATGGTCGAGACCGCAGTAGTTCAACAGCGTGCTGCCTTTGGCGGAGGCACCGTAGGCGGCAATGCGTTTCCCCTGCTTGTGCAACTCCGTCACGAGCTTGACCAACGAGTCCCGGATCGCCCTCACCTGCCCGGAAAAAGCCGCGTAGCGCGCCGGTGAATCCACGCCGTGCGAGCGCTCCTCCGCAATCAACGCGGGCACGGTGTCGTCCACCGGGTGAGTGCCCGTGTGCCCCACAAAGATTCGCAGCGAACCGCCGTGGATCGACAACCGCTCGACGCGAAACACCTCCAGCCCGTGCCGGGTGAAGAGCGGGCGCAGCGCCGTGAGCGTGAAGTAGAAGACATGCTCGTGATAGATTGTGTCGAACTCGGTCTTTTCCAGGAGTTCCAGCCCGTGCGGAAACTCCAGCACGATTCGCCCGGATGGCTTGAGAAGCTGCCTCAGCCCGGCCACGAAGTCATTCGTGTCCGGTGCGTGCGCGAAGACGTTGTTGCCGAGGATCAAATCTGCCTTGCGGCCCTCTCCCACCAGCTCGCGGGCCACGGCCGCACTGAAGAATTCTCCACGGGTTTCGATGCCCTGCTCGCGGGCAACCTTCGCAATGTTCGCCGCCGGCTCAATTCCCAGGCAGGGCACACGGGCGTCGCGGAAGTTCTTGAGCAGGTAGCCGTCGTTGCTGGCGATCTCGATGACCAGGCTGTCCGCGCCCAGCGCAAAGTCGCGGATGTAGCGCTGCGAGGCCTCGCGGGCGTGACGGAGCATCGTGTCCGAAAACGAGGAGAAGTAGAGGTATTCGCTGAACAGCTCGACCGGGGGGACGATGTCGGTGATCTGCAGGAGCCAGCACTGCGGGCATACGAATATCCGCAACGGGAAGCGCGGTTCTGGTTTTGCAAGGTCCTCGGGCCGGAGAAGATTGTTCGCCAGCGGCTGAATGCCCAGATCCAGCACGAGCGTTCCCGCCGGGCTGCCGCAGGAGCGGCATGTAAAGGGGACCTCGCTCATTTCGTTTTTCCGGCGGCAGCCCAGACCTGGCCCTGCGCCCTGGCCTCGCGGGTGAAGTTTTCGATTTGCTTCAAGGAGAAGGCCCGCAGGCCGGGCCCCCTGCGTCCCGCATGGCGACGATACCAGAGGGCTGTCTGCTTCACGGCGGCAGCAAAGTCCCATGTGGGCCGCCAGCCGAGCTGCGCGGCGGACTTGTCAATTGCGAGATGCAGCCGGCCGGCCTCGTGCAGCGCCCCGGGGTCGGAGGCATCAACCCATTTGCCAGGCCAGTGCTTGAGCAGTTCCTCGACAAGCGCCCGGGCGGTCCGGTTGGACTGCAAGGCGGGGCCAAAATTGAACGCGTCGGCCAGCGGCGAATTTTTCGGCGCGACCGCGAGGCGCGCCCCCAGCCAGAGATAACCGCTGAGGCAGTCAAACACATGCTGCCACGGGCGGGTTGCGTGCGGGTTGCGGACCCGGATGGGAGTTTTGCCTGCGAGCGCACGGATGCAGTCGGGCACGATGCGGTCAGCCGCGAAATCGCCGCCGCCGATGACATTGCCGGCACGCGCAGTCGCGACGTTCCCAAGCTTCGCGTCCGGCTGGAAAAATGACCGCCGCCACGCCGCCACGACGATTTCACAGGCTGCCTTGCTGGCGGAATAGACATCGTGTCCGCCGAGCGCGTCCGTCTCGCGGTAGCCATGGTCCCAGCCGTGGTTCTCGTAACACTTGTCCGTGGTGACAATGAGCACCGGCACGGGGCGGTTCAACCGACGGACCGCTTCGAGCAGGTGGACGGTGCCAAGAACATTGGTCTGCATCGTCTCGACCGGCTCGGCGTAGGAGCGACGGACGAGAGCCTGCGCCGCGAGATGAAATACAAAATCCGGCCTGGCCTCCTGCACGGCCTGCTCCAGTTTGGCGGCATGTCGGATGTCCGTCTGCGACTCCGATGCAAAAGTGCCGGGCTGAATTATCCCATGCAAATTGGGCGTCGTTTCCGCCGGCAGCGCCACGCCGCAAACCTCCGCCCCCAGTTGTTTCAACCACAGGGACAGCCACGCACCTTTGAAACCAGTGTGCCCCGTAACCAGGACACGTTTGCCGTGATAGTAGCCGCCAAACATGGTCACCAGACTTTCCACGGTGCGCTGCCGGCGGCCCAGAGCTTGTTCAGTTGTTCCATCTCACGCAGCGTGTCCATGCATTGCCAGAAGCCATCGTGCCGCCACGCCTTGAGCTGCCCCTCCCTGGCGAGGCTTGTAAGCGGCTGTTTCTCCAATACGCAGTCATCGCCGGTCAGATGCCGGCTGATGGACTTGTTCAGCACGAAGAATCCGCCGCTGACGAAACCGGCCTCCTGCTCCGGCTTCTCATGGAAGGATTTGATGGTCTCGCCATCCATGGCCAGCTCTCCGAAGCGTCCGCCGGGTTTGACCGCCGTAACCGTGCCAATGGCGCCGTGCCTGTGATGGAACGCAATTGAGGCGTTGATGTCGCTGTTTGTCAGGCCATCGCCGTAAGTGAAAAGGAAGGTTTCCTCCTCCACATGTGCGAGGGCGCGGCGCAGCCGCCCGCCGGTCTGTGTCTCCGCGCCGGTGTCGAGCAGCGTCACCGTCCAGTCCTCCTCGTCGTGGGTGTTGTGGTGGCGGATCTGGGGATTGCGGCCCAGCTTGAGCGTCACATCGCTCGTGTTCCAATGGTAGTTTCGGAAGTAGTCCTTGATGAACTCGCCCTTGTAGCCCAGGCAGAGAATGAAGTCCTTGTGCCCGAAGTGGGCGTAATACTTCATGATATGCCACAGGATGGGCCGCCCGCCCACGGGCACCATGGGTTTCGGACGGAACTCCGTCTCCTCACGCAAACGCGTGCCCAACCCGCCGCAAAGAATGACTACTTTCATGGCATTGGAACCGATTCTCAGTGCGGTGGCATCCACACACAACTGGAACACCGCGCAGAACTCGCAGAATTCGCGGGCCAAATCAATCCGCTTTCTTGGCACTCGGGGCAGCCGCGCCCAGCGCCGTCTCCACGGCGCGGTTCACCGGCACCACGCGGTCCGGCTGGCGGCGGATGTCCGCCCGGAACCGGCGGCGCGTCAGGGCACGGCGCAGTTGCGAGAGCAGGCTCTTCATCTTGATGTGCGTGCCGCGGTAGCCGGGCGAGGGCGTCAGGCCGTGTTCCTGCATCATTGCGAGGCCTTCCTTGCGCCACAGGTCGCGCCGGATCGCCGACCCCGGCAGATAATCAATCGTGGACAAGGGCTGCCGGCAATACCGCATGAACAGCAAGTCCCGGCAGCGCTCGCTGCCCGTGTTGAGGAAATGCCACGGGGAGTCGTCCGCCCGGAGCATCTGCAGGAGCGTCGTGCGTTTCCAGAGCGCCGGATCGGCCTTCACCCGGTGTGGAGAATCCGCCGCGATGACACCAAAGCGGTCGTTGACCGGCTTGAACCCCGGTTCATCTTCCGGGGAGGCGCGATACGCCAGGTAATCCACTCCGTGCGCAAGGCAGTAGCCCAGGTCTTTGCAGAACTCCGTCGTGTCCACCGGACGGATGAAGAACTGGTCCTCTTGGACATACAGCACGTAGTCGGTGGTTATTTCGCCCAGCGCGGCGATCAGATTGCCGCCCCAGCCCTTGTCCTCGCCCACGGGCAGCTCGCGCACTCCGCCCTCATCCAGCCGGAATCGGTTCGTGATCAGCCGAACGGTGAAGGGGTTGTCCGGCCACTGCTTCTTGAAAAAGAAGAAGAAGGGGATCCAGGCGTCATAAAACCAGTCGCACGACGTGACCAGGATCGTCACCGATTGCCGCAGCTTTCCGATGTCTGGCTGGTGTGCTTGGCTCATTGCAAGGGATGTTAATGCGACGGGTTGGAAACGGGAATTCTTTCCTGGCTCGCGAGAGTTCGCAGCGCTGCGACCCATCGCTCGTTTGTCCGCCCATCGGTAAAACCAACCAGCCTCTCCAGCAGCTCGCGTCGTTCCCCCTGTTTCGCCGCACGATCTCGGAGGGTGGCATGGAGCGAATCGAGCAGCTCGGCGTCGTTCTTAACGACCCATGTGGCTCCTGATTTCACCACGGGCTGGCAGTGGGAGAAGGCGAAGAAGCGCTCCACCGAATCACAGGACGGCACCTGGAGACCGGCGTCGTAGGCGAGGTTGATGACCGGCACGTCGAAGCAGCAGGCGTCGAGCACCATGGATGACGACACGCTGAGGATGACATCGCTGTGCTTCACCGTCGCGGCCCGCTCGCGCTCCTCGCCGGCGGCGGGCAGCCACTTGTGGGCACCGTAAAGCGTGCCCGAACCGGCGGGATACTGCACGGTCACATGAGGCATGCCCTCGAACTCCTTGTAGAGATGGAACAAATCCTTGGGGCTGACGCGCACGAGCAGATGGCACGGCTCGCCAAGCCGGCCCGACGCGATCAACCGCTGGAGCACGCGTATGAACTCCTGGTTGCACCGGATCAACGCACTGTCGCCCGTCGCGTAGTGCAGGATGCGACTGGCCGGATCAATGCCCAGCCCGGCGCAGAAGGCCGCGCGATCCGGCAGATCCCCGGCTGTGAAATAACTCTCGAAGTAAAGCACGCCCACCGGGGTGATTCGCTCCGCAGGAAGCCAGTGGAAATGCATCAGCTCGCGCTTCATCTCCTCGCTCCATGCGAGTGAATGGTCCGGCCGCACCAGCAGCGGCCCCTTGGAGGTCGGATTATCCCAGCTCGCGACGCTGAGAACAGTGGGAATGCCAAGCCGGCGCGCGGCCTTCAGCCACGGGCCAACGCCCGGCAGCATGGTGGAAAAGGCCACCAGATCCGGGCGCTCACGCTGAAGCAGCGCGGCGAAATCCGGTTCCACTCCGGCTCTTTCGGCGCAGCGCATGACCTTCCGCGAGGTGAGTCCGATCGAACGCAGCAGTCGCGCCAGCGCCATGCGCACGGGGAGCCAGCGGCGCTCATGCTGTTCAGCCTCGACGAAGCGCTTCTGCGCGAAGCTGCCGCCGGGCCGCTCCAGCACGTAAATGTCCTTGGCCACCGAATAGGCAATGGCCGTGACCCAGTTTGCGGGCGGCAGCTTCAACGGATGGACGCGCAGGCGGGGGTGCTTGAACTCCTGATCGATGGCATCCGCCGAATACGTGCTGGCGATCACCACTTCCGTGTCCGCGTTCGCAAGCAGGCGCGGCAGAACTGTGCTGCGGAACACGTCGCGAAAAAACTGCAGGTTGTCGATCAGGAATAACAGCTTCATGCCGGCCCGGGCTCCCGAAGAGCGCGCCGGGCAATGATGCGAGCAAGGCCGCGCCTGACGCAAGGGCGGGTGCGGCGGGTTTTTTGTTGCACCACAGCGAGCCGCCCCCGTATCTAAGGCCGCCTTGACTCAATTGTGAACGAAGCCGAGACACTCCGGAAACTGCGCCGTCACATCATCCTTGCCGCCGCCACCGCGCGGGAAGGCCACATCGCGAGCGCTTTTTCCATCCTTGACCTGCTCTGGGTCCTTTACGGGCGCGTGCTGCGATTCAAGGCCGACCAGCCGAAATGGGAGGAGCGCGACCGTTTTGTCCTCAGCAAGGGCCACGCGAGCCTGGGTCTTTATGCGGTGCTGGCGCACCACGGTTTCTTTCCGTTCGACGAGTTGCAGACGTTTGCGGGCTTCACGGGCCGCCTCGGCGGGCATCCGGATTGCAACAAGGTGCCCGGGGTCGAGGCGTCCACCGGCTCGCTGGGGCATGGGCTGCCCATGGCGGCGGGCGTGGCCTATGGGCTCAAGTTGAAGCAGTCCACCGCGCGAGTGTTCTGCATTGCCGGCGATGGCGAGGCCAATGAAGGCTCGGTTTGGGAGGCGGCGCTGCTGGGCGCGCACCACCGGCTCGACAACCTCTGCTGCCTGCTGGATTACAATCATTCTGGCGACCGCGCGCTGGTCACGGGCGACCTCGCCGCGAAGTTCGCCGCCTTCGGCTGGCACACGGCGGCGGTGGACGGCCACGACCACGAGGCGATTTTCCGAGCCGTGACCCAGCCGCCTGACGGCAGGCCGCGCATGATCGTGGCCACCACTATCAAGGGCAAAGGCTGCCCGCCGATGGAGGGCAACCCGGCGTGGCACCACAAGGCCCCGTCGCCCGAGGAACTCGACGGAATCCTCGCGCAGCTCACATGAACATCCGCCAGCAATTCGTCGCGACGGTGGAGGACTTGCTCGCCCAGGATCCGCGTCTGGTGCTGTTGCTCGGCGACATCGGCGTGTTCGGCTTCCGCAACGCGTTTGCCAAGTTTCCCGGACGTGTGGTGAACATCGGGATTTTGGAGCAGGCCACGGTGAGCTTCGCCGCCGGCCTGGCGCGCGAGGGCTTCATCCCGGTCTTCCACAGCATCGCGCCGTTCGTGGTCGAGCGGGCATTCGAGCAGTTGAAAGTGGATTTTGGCTACCAGCGGCTGCCGGGCTGCTTCGTGAGCGTGGGCGCGTCGTTTGACTATGCCTCCCTTGGCTGCACGCATCATTGTCCCGGAGACGTCGCGTTGATGCAGCAGGTGCCGGGGATGCGGATTGTCGCGCCGGGCAACTCCGTTGAATTCGACACGCTGTTCCGGGAGAGCTACTCGGGCGGGCCCACGTATTTCCGGCTCTCGGAGCGGGCGCACGCGCAGGAAGGTGCGGTGAACTTCGGACGGGCGCGCGTGGTGCGCACCGGCAGGCGGGCGACCATCGTGGTCGCCGCGCAACTGCTGGAACAGGCGCTTTCAGCCACCGCCGGCCTCGACGTGACCGTGCTGCACTACACCACCCTGGCGCCCTTTGACCGGGAAACGCTGGCCGGTCATGCCAGCCGCACGGTGATCGTGGTGGAGCCATTTTACACGGGCACGCTCGCGGGCGAGGTGAGCGCGGCCTTGTCGGAGCACCCGGCACGCATCATCTCCCTTGGAGTTCCGCGGCAGTTCCTCACAAACTACGGCAAGCTTGGCGACCACGAGCGGGCCTGCGGACTTGACGCAGACGGCCTGCGCGAACGCATCGACAAGGTGCTGCATGACAGAGCCTGACATCATCCGGCGCGACGCGCGGGAAATCGTTTCAACGCTGCCGCTTGAAAAGATCGCCGGGCAGACCGTGCTGATCACGGGCGCCACCGGCGTTGTCGGGACCTACTTCCTCGCCACGCTGCGTGAACTGGCGGACGGACCGCACGCGCCGGCCAGGGTGTTCGCGGTGGCGCGACGGGAGGTGCCGGCGCATTTGCGGCAGGTGTTCCAGCATCCGAAGTTCGCCTTGCTGACGGGCGAGCTGCATGACACGGCATTTTGCCGGACTCTGCCGGTGGCGGGGCTGGTGATTCACGCGGGCGGATACGGCCAGCCGGGCAAGTTCATGGAAAACCCGCTGGCCACCCTGCGGTTGAACACGGCTGCGACCTGCGACCTGCTGGACCGGCTCATGCCCGGCGGACGATTCCTGTTCGTGAGCACGAGCGAGCTTTACAGCGGACTGCCAAACCCGCCGTTCCGGGAGGACCAGATTGGCACCACCAACACCGACCACGCGCGCGCCTGCTACATCGAAGCGAAGCGCTGTGGCGAGGCCATCTGCCACGCGGCCAGCAAGGGCGGAGTCGTGGCCCGCGCCGCGCGGCTGGCCCTGGCTTACGGGCCGGGCACGCGGGCGGATGACCAGCGGGTGCTCAACACCTTCATCCGCCGCGCACTGACGGAGCACGCCATCCGCATGATGGATCAGGGCGTTGCATGGCGGACCTATGGTTACGTGGCCGACGCGGTGAGCATCATGTGGCGCATCCTGCTGGAGGGACGCGAAGTGGTTTACAACGTCGGCGGCGATTCCCGGACCACGATTCGGGAACTGGCGGAATTGATCGGCCGGCTGACAAGGGTTCCGGTGAGTTTTCCGGCGGAGGCCCCGGGCCAGGCATTGGCGGGTGCGCCCGATGATGTGCGGCTGGACATGGGCCGGTTCGAACGCGAGTTCGGACCGGTTTCCTTCGTCCCGCTGGAGGAGGGCCTGAGGCGCACCATCGCGTGGCAGAAATGGCTTTACAACACAGTTTAGCGGCCCGGACACTTGCGCGATGAACAAGACGCTGGTGACGGGCGCGGCGGGCATGGTGGGCCATGCCATCCGCCAAATCGGCCCGCCGGACACGGTCTATACGCGCCGCGAGGAGCTGGACCTGACGGATTTTCCCCGCGCGCAGGCCTACTTCCAGGGGGTTAGGCCGGACCGGGTCATCCACCTCGCGGCGGTCGTCGGCGGCCTCGGCAGCCAGATGGTCCATTCGGGCGAGTATTTCCGGAACAACATTCTCATCAACCTGAACACGCTGGAAGCGGCTCGGCAGGCGGGGGTGAGGAAGCTCATCTCGTTCATGTCCACCTGCGTCTTCCCGGAAAAGGCGGAGTATCCGCTGCGCGAGGAGAACCTGCATCACGGCCCGCCGCATCCGTCGAACTTCGGCTACGCCTACGCCAAGCGGATGCTCGAAGTGCAGAGCGCCGCGTATCGCAAGGAGTGGAACTGCCATTTCATCGTCGCCATCCCGACGAACATCTACGGCCCGAACGACGACTGGAGCCTCGAAGGCGGCCACGTCCTGCCGTCGCTCATCCACCGCGCGTTCCTGGCGAAGAAGAACGGACAAAACCTCGAGGTGTGGGGCAGCGGCAAGCCGTTGCGCGAGTTCGTGTTCTCGGAGGACATCGCCCGACTGAGCCTGCTGGCGCTGGATCGCTACGACGAGGACACGCCGATCATTTTCTCCTCGGCGGAGGAGGTCAGCATCCGCGACGTGGTCGAGGTGATCGTGGACGTGATGAAGTTCCCCAACAAGGTCATCTGGAATACGTCGAAGCCGGACGGGCAGTTCCGCAAGCCCTCGGACAACTCGAAGCTCAAACGCCTCTTCCCCGAGTTCAAGTTCACCCCGCTGCGCGAGGGCATCACCCGCACCGTGGCGTGGTTCGAGGAAAATTACCCCAGCATCCGGCAATGAGCGCGGCTCCTTCCATCCCGGAAACGCGCACGATCACGGTCGCCGAACTCGAACAGCGCTGGCAGGGCCGCCTCAGTCCCCGTCTCGCCGCGCGCGTGCGGGAACTGAACCTCCAATACCGCCCGCTGACACAGCCGGAACGGGACGAAAACCTGCTGCGCATCATCAACGCCATCCTCAACCCGCCCGTCGCCGCCGGTGCCCACCGGCTGGACCAGTGGGAGAAGGGCTGGGGCGAGAACCTCGAACTGCTCCTCCGCGCCGGCAACGTGGACGCGGTCACGCCGCTCTATTTCGGGAAGCACCACATCGTGCGCTGGGCCGGCGACCTCGCCAACCCGGTCACGCCCAACTTCGAGTATCTCATCCTGTCCGTGCTGGTGGAGTGGGCGTTGGAGACGTGGCTGTCGGACGCGAGCACGATCTACGAGTTCGGCTGCGGCCCCGGCTACCACCTGCTGCGCGCGCGGAAGCTCTTTCCCGACAAGCCGCTCGTCGGCCTCGACTGGACCACGGCGTCTCAGAACATCCTGCACGAGATGGTCACACGCGGGCTGGCGGGCAATCTGCGCGGCCACCGCTTCAACTTCTTCGAGCCGGACGAGGCGCTTGATCTGAAGCCGGGACAGGGCATTTACAGCGTTGCGGCGCTTGAACAGATCGGCGACCAGCACGAGAAGCTGCTTGAATTTCTCTGCCGCAAGCGCCCGTCGGTTTGCGTGCATATCGAACCGGTTGACGAGCTGGTCGACGAGGGCAGCCTGCTGGGCCGGCTTTCAAACGCCTACTCGCGGAAGCGCAACTATCTCCAGAACTTCCTGCCCACGCTGCAGGAATGGGAGCGCCTCGGCCGCGTGCGCATCCATGCCGCGCGCCGCACCTGGACGGGCAGCCTGTTCATCGAGGGGCATTCGCTCGTCGTCTGGTCGCCGGTCTGAAAGCACATCAACCCCCTGACGCCATGAGCCAGCCGGAAGTCGTCCACTACGCCAGCCCCGAGGAATCGGACCGTCGCAAACAGTTCGCGCAGCTCGTGCGCTCCAATCCGATCCCGGACAAGGAGCTGCTCGACAACCTCGGCGTGTTCCTCAACGCAAAAACCATCGCGCGGTTGAAGTTCATGGACTTCGTCTACGAGCAGATCGTCGAGGTTCCGGGCGTGGTGATGGAGTTCGGCACGCGCTGGGGGCAGAACCTGAGCCACTGGGCCGCGCTGCGCGGCATCTATGAGCCGTTCAACCGGCACCGCAAGCTCGTCGGCTTCGACACCTTCGCCGGCTTCGCCGGCGTGAGCGCGGAAGACGGCACCTCGAAGATGATGGCGCCCGGAAACTACGCGGTGACGCCGGGCTATGAGCAGTTTCTCCAGCAGGTCCTCGAATTCCAGGAGGCCGAGGCGCCGCTGGCGCACATCCGCAAGTTCGAGCTGGTGAAGGGCGACGCCACGATCACGCTGCCGCGTTACCTCGAGCAGCACCCGGAGACGATCGTCGCGCTCGCCTACTTCGACTTCGACCTCTATGAGCCGACGAAGAAATGCATCGAGCTCATCCTGCCCCGGCTGGTGAAGGGAAGCGTGGTGGGCTTCGACGAGCTGAACGATCCCGACGCGCCCGGCGAAACCCTGGCGCTGATGCAGACCTTCGGCCTGAACAACGTCCGCCTGCGCCGCCTGCGCCACACCTCGCGGACGGCGTATTTCGTGATGGAGTGAGCGGCGCGTGATGAACAACCCCAAGCAGTCTTCCCCGCCGGCGGAAGCGCCCGCGTGGCGGCTCGTCGTCCCCTCATGCGACGCCTACAACGACGCGTGGCCGTTCTTCTTCCACTTCCTGTTCCGTTTCTGGCCCGAGGTTCCGACGCCGGTCTATTTGATCTCGAACTTCACCACCTTCAACGACCCGCGCGTGCAGACCATCCCGGTGGGCGAGGACCGCCAGTGGGCGGCCAACGTCCGACTGGGACTGGAGCGGGTGCCCTGCGAGCGCGTGCTCGTG
>JBAYGL010000076.1:0-14637 GCA_041666725.1 Limisphaerales bacterium | reverse complement strand
GGGTCCTTGTGGATGATCTGGCGGTCCTTGAAGGTGCCCGGCTCGGATTCGTCGGCGTTGCAGATGAGATAGATGGGCTTGCCGCTGCGGCGGTCCACGAGCGACCACTTGATGCCCGCGCTGAAACCCGCGCCGCCGCGACCGCGCAGGCCCGAGGCTTTCACGTCCTCGCGCACCTGCTCCTGAGGGGACACTTTTTTGCCGTCGGGCAAATCCTTCGGGGGAAGGGCGAGCGCTTTCTTGAGCGCGTCATAGCCGCCATGACGGAGGTAGCACTCCAGGTCCGGCGTGTAACCGGGCTGGTCGGCGTGCTTCAGAATGAGGCGGTATTCCTGTGGCATGGCGGCTTGACTCTCAGTTTGAAATCTCTAGCTTCACCCCCGCTACGGCCTGCCCGATGGTGTAATGGTAGCACAACAGTCTCTGAATCTGTTTGTCGTGGTTCAAATCCACGTCGGGCAACCAGGTCTTCATTTCGCCCTTCCTTTCGCGACGATTTCATCCGCCTGCGCGGGCGTGACCTTCGGCAGCAAATCCTCGTTCAACAGCACGACGGGCGCGTTGGCGCAGTCGGCGAGACACTCGACGAACTCGATGGTGAACTTCCCGTCCGGAGTGGTCTGCGGCGCGTGCTTGTGGGCGTCGAGGCCGAGCTTCTGACAGAAGTGGGTGCGCAGCTCGCCGCCGCCCGCCAGCGCGCAGCTCAACGTGCGGCAGACCTTCACATGGGTCTTCCCCAGCGGCTCCTGCCGGAACATCGGGTAGAATGTGACCAGCTCGTAGATGTTGATGGGCTGGAGGCCGAGCTTCTTCGCGATCCACTCGACGGCATCGCGCGAGACGTAGCCGAAGTGCTCCTGCAACTCGTGCAGCAGCATCAGCGACGCGCTCCGCTTCTGGGGGTAGTGGGTGATCAGCTCGTCGAGCCGGGCTTCCAGGTTGGCGGGGACGGTGAAGTTCATCGGTCGCATTCTCCCATCACAAAATCAAAGGAGCCGAGGATGCTCACCGCGTCGCTTATCATGTGGCCGGGCAGCACATGCGGCAGGATGCTCAGGTTGCAGAAGGATGGCGCGCGGATCTTCAGCCGATACGGCGTGCCGCCGCCGCGCGAGTTGATGTAGAAGCCCAGCTCGCCCTTCGGGTTCTCCGCGCCGAAATAGATTTCACCGGGCGGGGCGTTCACGCCCTGCGTCACCAGCATGAACTGGTGGATCAGCTCCTCCATGCTCGTGAGCACCTTGCTCTTCGGCGGCAAAACGACCTTGCCGTCGGGCACGTTGATGGGTTCCCTGGACTCGTTGTCCCCGCCGCCGGGCAGCTGGTCGAGGCACTGGCGGATGATCCGCACGCTCTGGCGCATCTCCTCCATGCGCACGAGGTAGCGGTCATAGCTGTCGCCGGCGGAGCCGACGGGCACCTCGAAGTCCAGCCCGTCATAGACGAGATACGGATGCGCCTTGCGGACGTCGTAGTCCACGCCGCTGCCGCGCAGGTTCGGGCCGGTCAGGCCGTAGTCAACCGCATCCGCCCCCGAGATGATGCCGACGTTTCGCGTGCGGTCCACGAAGATGCGGTTGCGCGTGAGCAGCGTCTCGGACTCGGCGAAGTTCACCTCCACCTCGTCGCAGAACTTGCGGACGGACTCGGCCCAGCCCGGCGGCAAGTCCCGCGAAAGCCCGCCGATGCGCGTGTAGCTCGTCGTGAACCGCGCGCCCGTGAGCCGTTCGATGAGCGAGTAAATCTTCTCCCGTTCGGTGAACGTGTGCAGGAAGACCGTGAGCGCGCCGATGTCCATCGCGAACGCGCCGAGGCCGAGCAGATGCGCGGAGATGCGGGCCATCTCGCAGCAGATGACGCGGATGTATTGGCAGCGCGGCGGGAGCTGTTTCTCGATGCCGAGGAGTTTCTCGACGGCGAGCGCGTAGGCGACGTTGTTCGCCAGCGGCGCGAGGTAATCCAGCCGGTCCGTGTAAGGGATGAACTGGTTGTAGGTCATGTTCTCGGCGATCTTCTCATCGCCGCGATGCAGATAACCCACTTCCGGGGTGGCCTTGGTGATGATCTCGCCGTCCAGCTCCAGCACGATGCGGAGCACGCCGTGCGTGGACGGGTGCGACGGCCCCATGTTGAGAACCATCTTCTCGCCGACCAGCTCGCCGTCATCGCCGACCGGAGACGGCGCGGGTGAGGGGAGGAGAGACTGGGCTCCCTCCGCCACGCGGGAGGCGGGCTCGCGAAATTCGATGGTTTGAGGGGTGGCCATGAAACTAGTTCCCAGGCACGCGCACGCGCGGTTCGCGGGCGATGCTGCCCTTGCCGCCGGCGACGGTCACGAACGGCCCGCCTTCCAGCGGCGCGGATTTGGTGAAAGCCACGTCCGGCATGTCGGTCGGTTTGCCCGCGAGCGGGAAGTCCTTCCGCAGCGGGAAATACGGGTAGCCGTCCCACATCAGGATGCGGCGCAGGTCGGGATGGCCACGGAAACGGATGCCCATCATGTCGTAGGCCTCGCGTTCGTGCCAGTCGGCTCCGCGCCAGACACCCATGACGGTCGGCAGCTCGGACTTCTCCTCGCTGACCTCGGTCTTGAGGCGCAGATGGCAGCCGTGGCCGGTGCCGTAAAGCTCATAAACCAGCGTCCAGCGCGGATCTTCGCCGTAGTTATCAATGCTCGTGAGGTCCAGCAGCATGTCGAAGCTGAGGGAATTCTTCGCAAACTCGCAGACCTCCGATATGCGTTCCGCATCAGCCAGCTTCAAGGTGACTTCGCCGCGAAACTCGCCCGGCACGGACAGCAGTTCGCCAAACTTGGCTTTCAACTGGTTGGCGAGTTCGGCGGAGGCCACGGGGAAGGTTGAGAGTTGGGGAGTTGAGAGTTGATTCAGGCAGCCAGCACCGGCTCCTTTTGAATCTTGCTCTGTAGCTTGATGAGCGCGTCGAGGAGCGCCTCGGGACGCGGCGGACAACCGGCCACATACACGTCCACCGGCACGATGTTGTCCACGCCCTGAAGCACCGCGTAGCTGCGATACATGCCGCCGGTCGAGGCGCATGCGCCCATCGCGATGACCCACTTCGGCTCCGGCATCTGGTCGTAGATGCGCCGGACGGCCAGCGCCATTTTGTAAGTCACCGTTCCTGCGACGATCATCACGTCCGACTGCCGGGGCGAGAAGCGCATGACCTCCGAGCCGAAGCGCGAGATGTCGAACTTGCTCGCGCCCGCCGCCATCAGCTCGATGGCGCAGCAGGCCAGACCCATGGGCATCGGCCACAGCGACTGCTTGCGGCACCAGTTGATCGCGGCGTCCACGCGCGTGACCACGACGTCGCCTTCGATCTTCGAGTTGTAGGCTAGTTCAGTGCTGGTCGGCATGGCAAAACTCTGCGGAGCGCGTCCGCAGACGGGGCAAGTAAAGCACTGCCGAAGCGAGCGGCAAGCGTTTTGTGATTTTTTTCACAAGCCCTGGCGGAAGCAGTTTGAAAGCGTTCGCTTGAACTATGCCTGCGAAATCTGTTTTCTTCCCGTCATGAAACACCTCCTGTTCCTCAAGCGGGTCTTCGCGTCCGCTTTCATCGGTGCCTCCTTCGGCTCGTGTGCCATCGGAGCGGGCAGCGCCGCCGGCGCGGCATCGGACCAGTTCCGCGCCTACGTCGGTTGCACCGGCAAGAAGAGCCAGGGCATCTACACGTTCACCTTCAATGCCGCGACGGGTGAGGTGGGCAAGCCTGAACTCGCCGGCGAAGCCGTGAATCCTTCCTTCCTCGCGATCCACCCGGACGGCAAACACCTCTACGCCGTCGGTGAAGTTGCCAGCATCGGTGGCAAGAAGGGCGGCGGAGTCAGCGCATTCGCCATCCAGCCCGATGGCAGGCTCAAGCACCTCAGCCAGGCGTCATCGGTCGGGCCCGGGCCGTGCCATCTCACCGTGGACAAGACCGGGCGCACCGTGATCGCCGCAAACTACAGCGGCGGCAGCGTCGTGGCCCTGCCCATCAAGGCCGACGGCTCCGTCGGCGAGCACACCGCCTTTGTTCAGCACGAGGGCCGCAGCGTCACGCCGCGCCAGGCCCAGCCCAACGCCCACTCGGTGAATCTCTCGCAGGACAACCGGTTTGCCTTCGTCGCCGATCTCGGCCTCGACAAGATCCTTGTTTACAAACTCGACCCGGCCAGGGGCACGCTGACGCCGAACGATCCTCCGTTCACCGCGATCACACCCGGCAGCGGCCCGCGGCACTTCGCCTTCCATCCCGGCGGCAAGTTCGCCTACGTCATCAACGAGATCAGCCTCACCATGACCGCGTTCAGCTATGACGCGGCAAAGGGTGCGCTGAAAGAGATTCAGACCGTCTCGACGCTGCCCGCCGCCGATGGTCCCGGGCCGAAGCCAGGCTGGAGCACGGCCGAGGTGGTCGTTCATCCCGGTGGGAAATTCCTTTTCGGCTCCAATCGCGGTCACGACACGATTTCGGTCTTCTCCATCGCGGCGGACGGCAAGCTCACTCTCGTCCAAAATGCGCCGGCCGAAGTAAAGACCCCGAGGAACTTCAACCTCGATCCCACCGGCAGGTGGCTGTTCACCGAGGGTCAGTCTTCAGACTCCATCGCCCTGTTCCGTGTGGATCAGGCGACCGGCAGGATCACGTTCACAGGCACGAAGCTCGAAGTCCCCGCGCCCGCGTGCCTGAAATTCCTGCTGGTGAAGCATCCTTGAGATGGTGCCGGGCCCATCTGGAGTGATGCATCTCCTCATCGCCCTCGCCGGCTTCACCCTCATCTTCGCCTTCGTGAACTTCCTCTATCGCCGGAAGATTTTCCTGCGGCTGTAGTCGCAACCTTCAGGTTGCGCAGCAGGTTGGCTCCTTACGCGCAGGCTGAAGCCTGCGACTACGATCCGACCAACTCCCTGATCGGCTCGCCGTGTTCCACCACAAAGCGGGGGCGGCGCTGGTGGTCTTCATAGGTCACGTCCACGGGCACGCCCATGTGATGGAAGATGGTGGCAGCGAGGTCACCGGGCGTGAGCGCGCGTGAGGCGATTTGCCCGCCGTCGCGGTCGGTTGAGCCGATGACCTGGCCGTGGCGGAAGCCGCCGCCAGCGAGGGTGATCGAGGAGACGTAAGGCCAGTGGTTGCGCCCATCCGTGCTGCCTTGCGTGCCAATTTGCGGCGAGCGCCCGAACTCGCCCATGGCGACGACCAGCACGTCGTCCAGCAGGCCGCGCTCGCCGAGGTCAGTGATGAGCGTGGTGAAGAGGTGATCGAACACCGGCAGCAGCGGACGCAGCCCGCTCCAGATGCCGCCGTAGGGCGGGATGTTGTCGCCGTGCGTGTCCCAGGTGCCGGAGGCGGAGTGGTTGCTGAGGTCAATGGTGACGTAGCTCACGCCGCGCTCGACCAGCCGCCGCGCGAGCAACGCCTGCCGGCACCAGTCGTGCGGACCGTAGCGGTCCACGATCTTCTGCGGCTCTTTCGTGAGGTCGAAGGCTTCCTGCGCCTTGCCGCCCGCGATGAGATTGAAGGCCTCCTGGCCAAAGCGGTCGAGCGCCTCAAGCGAGCCGGAGTTGTCCACGTCGCGCCGCAGGGAATCCATCTGCTGCGAGAGCGTCTGGCGCGAACGCAGGCGGTCCATGGTGAGGCCGCCGGGAAGTTGAAACAGCTTGCTGACGTTGTCGCCGATGAAGGGATTGTATTTCTGGCCGAGGTAGCCGGACCAGGCGAAGTGCGTCTTGTCGCGGACGTTGAGATGCACGGCGGGCGGCATCCCGGCTTGGTTCGCGCCGCGATGCTTCGCGACGATGGATGCGAAGCCGGGATACATGACGGCCTCGGGGTTCGTGCGCGGCTCGGCCCGGACGTTGGCGGTCTGCATCACCATGTTCGGCTGGTGATTGCTGCCGCGGCAGTCCATCGAGCGGAGGATGGTGAGCTTGTCCATCAACGCGGCCTGCCTGGGCAGATGCTCGCAAAGGTGGACGCCGGGAAGTTTCGTGGGAATGGACTTGAACGGACCGCGATAGCCGGCGGGCGCGTCGGGCTTTGGGTCCCACATGTCCACGTGGCTGGGACCGCCGGCCATCCAGAGGAGGATGACGGACTTGTTGCCGCCCATCGCGCGGCCGGTGGCGGCCGCTTGCGCACGGACGCGCAGCAAGTCCGGCAGGGTGAGCCCGCCGATGCCGGCGAGACCGGCCTTGAGCATCGAGCGGCGGCTGAAGATGTTCAGGCCCTCGCGCACTCTCGGATTCAGGTCCGTGAATGCGTGTCGATGCGTGCTGGCGTGTGACGGGTCAGCGGGCATGATGTGAACGTAACTAGGCCGACGCGGACGGGCGAGGGGGAATTCAGCAGCGCGGCTGTCGAGGTGAGGAGGCGGATTCGATCCGGCAAGTTCGGTCCGCCAATAGCACCAGAGTGCGGGTCAGGCCGCTTTCCACGCCTCCACGATGCGCGGGCGGTTGCCGAGATCGCGATGGACGGCCACGCGGAGCCAGCCTGCGTTTGTGAAGAGCCGTTCGATCTCATCCGCCTGACCGTCGCCAAACTCGGCGAAGAAACCGCCGCC
This sequence comes from Limisphaerales bacterium, assembly GCA_041666725.1. Lineage (GTDB taxonomy): Bacteria > Verrucomicrobiota > Verrucomicrobiia > Limisphaerales > SXTU01 > SXTU01. Next base: position 8,066 of record JBAYGL010000076.1, on the reverse strand, counting down.
TGCGTTGAGGCGCGCGGGGGCTTCCACGGCGAGACGCCGGTAGAAGTCGAGCCCGTCGGCACCTCCGTCGAGCGCGAGACGCGGATCGAAGTCCCGCACTTCCGGTTGCAACGCGGCGATTTCAAGGCCGGGTATGTAGGGCGGGTTCGAGACGACGATGTCGAATCGGAGTTCCGGCGGGAGAGCGCCGAAGCCGTCGCCGAGGTGAAAGGCGACGCGTTGTGTCAGCCCGTGTTGCTCTGCGTTCCGCCGTGCCAGGGCCAGCGCCGCCTCTGAAATGTCCAGCGCGTGGATGCGGGCGGACGGGCATTTCGCCGCCAGCGCGATCACGATGCAGCCGGTGCCGGTGCCGAAGTCGAGCACATGGGGCGCGGCGGTCTTTGCCAGGGCGGCGATGGCGAGTTCGACCAGGCCCTCCGTTTCCGGCCGGGGGATGAGCGCCTCCGGGCCGACGGAAATTTCCAACCCGAGAAATGACGTGCTGCCGACGAGGTGCTGCAACGGCTCGCGTCTGGCCCGGCGCTGGACAAGTGCGCGGAGAGTTGTCAGCTCCGGCTCGCCGAGGACGCGGTCGTGGTTCAGGTAGAGCTGTAGCCGTGGCAGCTTGAGCACATGGGCCAGCAGCAGCTCGATTTGAAGGCGCGGCGAGTCGATGCCGTGGCGTTGCAGAAACCCGGTGCTGCGCTGGATGACTTCAAGGACGGTCACGGCGGCAGCGTAACGGAGTGAAAGGAAGGCCCGAAGGGATTTCGCCGTGCAAACGGGGGAAAGTAAAGTTGGGCTTGCACCGCTGCCCGGCTGCGTGCAGAGAATCTCAGTAGATGCCCAAGATACTCCTTGTCGAAGACAACGAGATGAACCGTGACATGCTCTCGCGCCGGCTTGCCCGCCGTGGCTTTGAGGTGTCCATCGCACTGGACGGCGCGGAGGGCGTGGCGCGGTGCGCGAGCGAGCTGCCGGACCTGGTCATCATGGACCTGCGCCTGCCGGTGATGGATGGCTGGGAGGCGACACAGCGCATCAAGGCCGCGCCCGCCACCTCCCACATCCCTGTGATCGCGCTCACGGCGCACGCAATGGTGGGCGAGGAGGAAAAAGCCCGGCTCGCCGGCTGTGATGATTTCGAAACCAAACCGATCGAATTGCCCCGTCTGCTTGCCAAGATGGCGGTGCTGTTGAAACTGCCTGCCTCTCCGCTTTCCCCGGGATGAGCAAAGCCAGCCGAAAATCCAAGCTCGCCAGGAGTTATCTCCACCTGCCAAAGGGTGTCGATGACCTGCGCACCCTGCGGCACGACCTGCGCACGCCCATCAATCCGATTCTGGGCTACTGCGAGCTGATCGTGGAGGAGGCCGGCCCCGCCGCGCCCGCCGGGTTTCTGACCGGAATGCAGGAGCTGCACGCGGCGGGCACCCGGATGTTGAAGCTGACAAACGAGATTTTCTCCGACCAGCCCTCGGTGCTGCGGCAGCTCGACCGCGCCAGGCTGCAACGTGAATTTTGCTCGGCCGGCGAGACCGCCGCGGTGCTCTGCCGTCAGTTGGAGCGGCAGGCGGAGGCCGCCGTGCTGCCCGTTGCCGCGCGTGATTTGCAGCGCATCGGCGTGGCCACCGCCCGGTGGTTGAAGCGGATCGAGGAAATGATCGGGCAACACTGCAAATGAGCCCCCGGAGCGGGTGCAATTCGCTTTCCCGCCTCCCGCCCACCCTTTAGCCTCCCGCCGTGCCGGAACCCATCTCCATCATCGTCCCCGTCTTCGACGAGGCGGAAAACGTCCTGCCGATGGCCCGGGAGGTCGCGGCGGCGTTCGCGTCCGTGCCCAATGACTGGGAGCTGGTCTTTGTGGACGATGGCAGCCGCGACTCGACGTGGGAAAAGGTCTGCGAAGCGGCGCGTGGCAACCCGCGCGTGCGCGGAGTCCGCCACATTCGCAACGCCGGCCAGAGCGCGGCTTTGTGGACGGGCATCCAAAACACGAGCCGCCCGCTGCTGGCCACGCTGGACGGCGATTTGCAGAACGATCCGGCCGATCTGCCCCGCCTGCTGAAGGAGCTGGAGACGTGCGATTTCGCCTGCGGATGGCGGCAGAACCGGCAGGACAGTTTCGTGCGGCGCGTATCCTCCCGCCTTGCCCGCACCGCCCGGAGCGCGGCACTGGGCGCGGAGTTTCGCGACACGGGCTGTGCGTTGCGTGTTTTCCGCCGGGCCGCTCTGGCGGGCGTCTTCGGTTTCAACGGGCTGCATCGTTTCCTGCCGATCCTCGTGGCCGGCGGCGGCTTCCGGGTGCGCGAGGTGCCGGTGCATCACCGCCCGCGCGTGGCGGGGGTTTCGAAATACGGCGTGTGGAACCGGCTCGGGCGCGGCCTCCACGACCTGGTCGCCATCGCGTGGTATCAGCGGCGGCGGCTCAGGCCGGTGGACGTGGAGCACACATCTCCGGCGCAATGAGACACCCATCCTCAACTGGGCGCTTGTGTTCGGGCCCGCCGGTTTTTAAAATTTAACCGTGAAACCACCGTGGTATGGAAAGCTGTTCCGGCACGCGGCGGAGAAGGATTGCATCGTCCTCCGTCAGCGCGCTGAACAGGGTGACGCCGAGGCGCAGTATCAACTGGCGCTCCGTCTGGGCACCGGCCACGGCACCGCGCAAAACCACAGCGAAGCCGCGCGTTGGTATCAGCAGGCCGCCGAGCAGGGGCACGCGGACGCGCAGAACGCGCTGGGCCTGTGCTTCGACGAAGGCACCGGCATCGCGCGAAACCCGGTCGCCGCAGTGACGTGGTATCGCAAGGCGGCCGAACAGGGCCACGCGGCGGCGCAGGGCAACCTCGGCCTGAGCTACCGCAAGGGCGAGGGGGTGGCCAAGGACCATGAGGAGGCCGTCAAGTGGTTCCGGCTGGCGGCGGAACAGGGCTACCCCGACGGGGAATACAGCCTGGGCATGGCCTATTACCGTGGCGAGGGGCTGCCGCAGGACAACGCCCGCGCGGTCAAGTGGCTGCACAAGGCCGCCGAGAACGGCGAGGTCAACGCGATGCACCGGCTGGCGCGCGCCATTCACAAGACGGCGACGCGCAAGGCCGAGTTCCGCGAGATGGCCAGGTGGTATCGCAGGGCGGCGGAACAGGGCCATCCGGACGCGATGTTTTACCTCGCGCAGCTTCACACCGAGGGACGCGGGGTGGCGGAGAATTTTGTCGAGGCCGCCGCGTGGTTGCACAAGGCCGCGGAGCAGCAGCACGCGCCGTCGCAGTTTGAGCTGGGCCGGAAACATCAGGCCGCCCAGGGCGTGCCGGCCAATCCCGCCGAGGCCGCCAAATGGTTCCGGCGCGCAGCCGATCAGGGGCACGTTCCGGCGGCGTTGCAGCTCGGCCGCTGCTACTTCGAGGGCAAGGGGGTGCCGCTGGATCTCTCCCGCGCCTACCGGTGGTATAGCATCGCCGCCAACCAGGGGAGCAGGGAGGCCGCGATAGAGCGCGACAAAATCACCGGCACCCTCACCGCCGAGCAGATGACCGAGGCCAAGAAGCGCATCTCCCAGTTCACGCCATCAAGCAAGGCCTGAACGGCGGCGTCTCAGTTCTCCGTGTCGGGGTCCAGCAGCCGCCAGATCGCCTTCGCCGCCCGCACGTTCGCGCCGGCGGCACCGAGACCCGCGACGATTTTCGCGAGCTTGCCCCGGATTTCCACGCGCCGCGGTTCGTCCCTCAGCAGCTCCAGCGCGGCAGCCGCAAGATTCTTCCCGGTGGCCTCGTCTTGGACAAACTCCGGGAACACCGCCTCGCCCGCGAGCAGGTTCGGCATCGCGAGATGCTTCACCGTGACGATGCGCCGGCCGATCTGGTAGGTGCTCCACGAGGTCTTGTAGAGCGCGACGGTCGGCACCTTGAAGAGCGCGCACTCCATCGTGACCGTGCCGGTGGACGCGATGGCGATGGTGGCGGAGCGAAGGGCGTCATCGAGGCCGCCCGCTTGAACCTGGAAGTTGGGAATCAACTGTTGCGCATAATGCGTCGCGTCCCTGGCATTCGGCGGACCGACCAGCCTCACCCTGAGTTGAAGGCGGCGAACAAATTCCCCAAACACGAGCGGGGCAAGCTTCTCACTCGGCAGCACCATGCGGAAGGCAACGTCCGTCTCGGCGGCCATCCGCCTCGCCGCGTCCACCATCACCGGCAGATGCCGCCTCAATTCGCCCTCGCGGCTGCCGGGCAGCAGCAGCACTTCGGGCCGCGCCGACGATGCATCGCTGTCAGACTTTGAACTTTGAACTTTGAACTTTGAACTCTCCCCCGCAAACCGGTCCAGCATCGGATGCCCGACGAACTCGACCTTCAGGTCCGGTGCGCGCTGCGCATACCAGTCCTTCTCGAACGGGAAGATGGTGAGCAGCAGATCGTAGTCGTCCGCCATCTTCGTCGCGCGGCCCGGGCGCGACGCCCAGACCTGCGGCGAGACGTATTGCACGATGCGCGGGTTCCATTTGCCATTGCTGCGCGCGGCGCGCTTGCGCACCGCACTGGCAAAGCGCCGGTTGAACCCGGAGAAATCCACGCACACCAGCAGCGCGGGATGCCGCTCCTCCGCGAGGTCGAGCAGGTCGTTGAAAATGCGACGGAACTTGCCGTAGCTCTTGATGACCTCCCACAGCCCGATGACCGCGTGACGGGTCATGTCCACCGCCACTTCCATGCCCGCCGCCGCCAGCTTCGGCCCGCCCGCGCCGAAGAAACGCAGCACCGGTCTGGCGGGATGCCCGTGGAACTGCGCCTCCGCGCGCAACGCCTCCACCAGTTCCGCCGCCAGCGCGTCGCCGCTCGGCTCGCCTGCGATGAACATGATTCTCGTCTCGGCCATCGCTAAACCTGTTTTGACGCCGCTTGTGCCGCCATCGCGTTCCCGGCCAGCCAGCCGGTCGTCCACGCGGCCTGGAAGTTGAAGCCGCCCGTGATGCCGTCAATGTCCAGCAACTCACCGGCAAAATACAAGCCGGGGCAGACGCGGCTCGCCATCGTCTTGAAATCCACTTCGGCCAGCCGCACGCCGCCGCACGTCACAAACTCCTCCTTGTTCATGCTTTTGTCCGTGACCGCGAACTCCGACTCCACCAGCAGCCGCGCCAGCGCCTGTGTTTGCACCTTGTTCAATCCCGCCCACTGCGTCTGATCGGCGATGCCCGCCGTCGCCACGAGCCGCTCCCACAGCCGCGACGGCAGTCCGGCGAGCGACACGTTCTGCACGCGCTTCGCGCCGGTCAGCCCGCGCTGCGCCTGCGCGAGCGCGATGACGCTGTCGAAGTGGTGGTCCGGCAGCCAGTTCACGCGCAGCGCAAACTTGTAGTTGCAGGCCGCCAGCTCGCGCGCGCCCCACGCTGACAGCCGGAGAATCCCCGGCCCGCTCAAGCCCCAGTGCGTGATGAGCACGGGTCCCGTCTCCTTCAACTTCGTCCCCGCCACGCTCACCGTCGCACGCTCGACCGCGAGGCCGGAAAGTCCTTCGAGCCGCTTGTCTGCGATGTGAAACGTGAAGAGCGACGGCACCGGCGGCTCAATCGCATGGCCGAGCGACGCCGCCAAAACATCCACCGCCTTCGCCCCGCCCGTGGCTAGGAGCAACACGTCGCACTCAATCGTCGTAGGAGACGACGTGAGGAGTCTCTGACTACCTGCGGTCGCACCGCTCAACGCCAACCGAAACCCTCCGCCCCCCCTCCGCTCCACCCGCTCCACGCCACAGTTCGTCCGCAACTCCACACCCGCCGTGCGGGCCGCGTTCGTCAGGCAGTTGATGATGGTCTGCGATTGGTCCGTGGTTGGGAACATCCGGCCATCCGGCTCGGTCTTCAGCTCCACTCCGCGCGCCTCGAACCATTTCACCGTGTCCGCCGCCTGAAACCGGTGGAACGCCCCGATGAGCGCCGGCCCGCCACGTGGATACCGCCTGGCCAGCTCCTTCGGCTCGAAGCACGAGTGCGTCACGTTGCACCGCCCGCCGCCGGAGATTTTGACCTTCTGCAAGAAGTGCGCCCCCCGCTCGAGCACGACGACCGAGCCGCGCCCCTGCAACGCCTCCGCGCACGCGATGGCCCCGAAGAAGCCGGCTGCACCGCCGCCGACCACGACCACGCGTAGGTGACGACGTGAGGAGTCTCCAACTTTGTCTTCAGCCTCTGTCATAACGGCGGTCGATTGATATTCCCTGCATCTGGCTGTCGCAGCTTCCCATGCAGCCGCCAAAACTTCGGCCAGAAATCGTCAGCGAGTGGATTGAGTTTGGGATAGCCAGGCACGATGCAACCCGTGAACGGCCAGTCCGTCGCCTGCTTCACCAACCGGGCCTTCACCGGGTTCTCCGCAATGTAGCAGCACACTTGGGCGAATGCATTCCGCTGCCGTTGCTCCGCCCGAACCACGTGGTCCTCCGCCTGCGGTTGAAACTGAGCCGGAGCCAGCAGCGGCTCCAGATGCGTGCGGAGAAAAGCCATGCCGTTGAGCTGGTCGGAGTCGAGGCGGAGCCCCATCCAGACCAGGTGAATATGGTCGGGCATGAGGCAATACACCGGGCAAAGCAGCCCTTCGCGCGCCGCCGCGTGAAGCATCAGCTCCCGGAACTGTTGGTGGAACTCCGGCGTCAGCCAGCCTTGCAGCCGGTCGAAGGCGGTCTGTGTCCAGTGAACCACCGCGTCACCCTGGTAATATTCCCGTGGCAGCCGCGGCAATTGGTAAGCCCGGTTCAGCGGGTCGCGAAGTTTGCCGAGGGTGCCCATCTTTTGTAGGAGACGACGTGAGGGGTCTCAAATTTTTCTTCTCTCGGATTTAGTCAGAGACTCCTCACGTCGTCTCCTACGCGGATTTGGCGGGTTATCTCAAACGCCACGTCCAGCGCGTGCTTGGCGGACGCGCCGCTGACCTTGGGCGTCCGGCGCTCGCGCACGCACTCGACGAAGTGCGCCAGCTCCAGCTTGAGCGGCTCGTCCTTCGCGATGGGCACCGGTTCGCGCACGATCTTCTTCCCGGCGAACTCGCTCACGATGGCCGAGTCGTTAGCGGACAAGAGCATCTTGATGAGGGAACTCTTTTCCGCGTCGTCGCCGGCGAGGCGGTAGATGAAACCCTTCTGCTCGCGGTAATCCAGCGAGATGTAGCTGGGCTGCGCGCCGCCGCTGAAGACGCGGATTTTCCGCAGCCGCTCGGGGCTGATGCGGCTGGCGGTGAGGTTCGCCACGCAGCCGTTGGCGAAGCGCAGCCGCGCGTTCGCGATGTCCTCGCTCTTGCTCAGGACCGGAATCCCGACTGCGTCCACGCTCACCAAAGGCGATTTCACAAAGGCCAGCACCACGTCGAGGTCGTGAATCATCAGGTCCAGCACCACGCCGATGTCCGTGCTGCGCGCGGGGAAGGGCGAAAGGCGGTGGCACTCGATGAAACGCGGCTCCGGTGCGGCGGTTTCGAGGTAGCTGAAGACCGGGTTGAAGCGTTCGACGTGGCCGACTTGCAGCACCAGCTTGCGTTCGTGGGCAATCCGCACCAGCTCCGCCGCCTGGTCGGAGCGCTCGGTCATCGGCTTCTCGACCAGCACATGCCGGCCCTGCTCCAGCAGCATCTTGGCGATGTCGAAGTGCGTCGTGGTGGGCGTGACGATGCTGAAGGCGTCGCTCGCCGTTGCGGCCTCCGCGATGGATGCGAAGGCCCGCGTGCCGTGTGCGGCGGCGTGCTTGCGCGCGGCCTCGGGGTTCGCGTCGAAGACGCCGGCGAACTCCACCGCGCCCGTGCGTGCCAGCTCGGCGTAGAGGCGGGCGTGTTCCTTGCCCAGTGAGCCAGTGCCGATGACGGCGACGCGGATTTTTTCAGCAGCCACGGACGGAGTGTGCCACTGCGGAGGCGCGGCTGACAACGCGGGGGTTTGCGTTCGTTCGGAGTCCCGCCTTCAGGCGGCATGACATCCGGCTATCCGAAGCGCTGCGCGCGTAGCGTCTTGATCGTCGCCGCCCGTTACCGGCTGAAGCCGGGACTCCGAACCGTCGCCATCGCTGTGCCCCGTTGAACTTTGAACTTTGAACTTTGAGC
>JBAYGL010000075.1:0-14777 GCA_041666725.1 Limisphaerales bacterium | reverse complement strand
GCGTGTAGCGGACGGATTCGACGCGCACCTTGTCGTCAAGCGCACCCCAGCAGCACTCCGTGGACAGCAACGGCTTGCCGGCCTTCAGGGCGAAGGCCACGTCGCGGTCGAGGCTCTTCTCGTAGTCCTCCCTGCTCGCCTTCGGGTTGTTGTGGACGAAATAGGGATGGATGCTCAACAGGTCCGAGACGGGGCTGATCTTTTCGAGCGGCACGCCGGGATGAATTCCGACTGTGATCGGTGCCCGCGCGCCGAGCTTCTTGCAGGTGTCATGGAGGCTCTTGAGCCAGTCGAGTTCGGCCTTGTCAATCTCCGGCATTTCCGCCGCCGGCCGCGAGTAGGAGAACGGCTCGTTGCACAGATCCCAGGCGAGGATGCGCGGGTCGTCCTTGTGCCGGCCGACGAGCGCCTCCAGGAACGCGTCGAACATCTTCGCCTTCTGCACCCAGTTTGCGCGGGGCAGAAAGTGGTCCACGTAGATGCCGCCGTAGTCGAGCGCCGCGTCGTGCCAGCGGTTGAAGAGGCACGGCATCACCTTCAGGCCTCGCCTGTCGGCGAGCACGAGCGTGGTCTCGAAGTCGCGCGCGTAGCGTTTCGGATCCCGGAGGAACGAATCCCACGACTGCCACCAGCGCAGCGCGTTCATCTTCGGGAAGAACTTTTTGCCGCGCTCCAGTTCCATCTCGATGGTCTGCGCGTTGAACTTCTGCCACAGCTCAAGCCCGCTGGAGCCGTAGCTTGGCTGGTAGTTGAACCCCCGGACCGCCGACCACTCCGAGTCCGGCATTCGCGGCCGCACCGCCACGTTCGGCTCGGCGGCGCTGAAGTTCTGAAGTTCAGCCAGCGCCAGCGTCCCGGCCGAAACGGCACGGAGGAAATCGCGGCGGCGGATGGAGCGTTCTGCCTTTCGGGTTATGTGCATCGGATGAAGAGGTTCGGGAAGTTCATGGCACCGTGATCGGCGCGATGTCCATGGACGGGCCGTCGAGGGTGAGCTTGATGATCGTGTCAATCTCCTGCTGATAGGCCGCGGGCACGCCGATGGTGACGCCGGCGTTCGTTTGCTCGACGGTGGCGTTGCCGCCCGTCAATACACGGCTGCCTGTGATCTTCCTCGAAATCGCCGGCAGCGTGATCGTCTCGCCGCTCCAGCGCAGGACGTGGAGGTAGATGGCGTTGCCCTTCCGGGTGCTGGCGACGGATTGCGACGGTTTCCACGGCCCGCCGCGCGTCGCGTAAATGCTCTCGCCGTAATGGTCGAGCCAGGCCCCGATTTCTTTCAGGCGCCAGGCCTGGCGGGGTTCGATCTCGCCGGTGGCCGTCGGACCGACGTTGAGGAGAAGATTGCCGTCGCCGCCGACGCAGTTCACAAGCATCTGGAGGCACTGCGCGAGGGACTTCAGCTCATCGTCCGGCTTCCATGCCCATTGCTCGCAGAGGGTCATGCAGGTTTCCCACGGACGGTCATCCTGGTATTTGCCAATGCGCTGCTCCGGCGTGTCGTAATCGCCCGCAAACTGTCCCGGGGCGCTGGTGCCGGCCATGCCGGCGCGGGCCTTGGAAACGCGGTTGTTGATGATCAGCGACGGCTGAAGTCTGCGCAGGTAGGCGTAAAGGTCGGCGCCGCGCTCGGCGGTCCAGGGCTTTTCCCATTCGCCGTCGAACCAGAGGACGCCCAGCGGGCCGTAATTCTGGACGATCTCGGCCAGCTGGTTCTTGAGGTATTGGTTGTAACGGTCCATGTCCGGCGCGGGCTTTTGCGATTTGCCACGGGGACTGCCGAGCGGGTAATCGGGGTGCCACCAGTCGGAAATCGAGTGGTAGGCGCCAAAGACAAGGCCGTGTTTGCGGCACGCGGCGGCCAGTTCCTTCGTCACGTCGCGACCGAACGGCGAGCGCAGGACGTTGTAGTCGGTGTATTTGGTCCCCCACATGCAAAACCCGTCGTGGTGCTTGGTGGTGAAGACGACGTATTTCATGCCGGCGGCGCGTGCGAGTTTCATCCACTCGCCGGCATTGAATTCGGTCGGGTTGAATTGCTTGTAGAGGTTGTCGTATTCTCCGGCGGGCACCTGATCGCCGCGGGACAGGCCAATCTCCGTGCCTTTGAGGCTCACGGGATTCCAATGGATGAACATGCCGAAGCGCGCCTCGTTCCACCATCTGAGACGATCCCCATCTTCGCGGATCGCGGAGGCACGCGGGGATGAGCCCGGCGATTCAGGTGGCGACTGGGCGGACAGGCGTTCTGCGTTCAGCAACCAGGCCGCGGCGCAGATCAGCAGGGAAGGGGCGATTCGGATGAAGGGATGTTGCCGGATGCTTTTCATGGGCTTGTTCGCTCTCTCAAGTTCAATGGCGATGAAGTTCATGAGCCTGATCGGGCGTCATCCAATGGCGGAGCGCAGCCAGTTGACGCTGTCGCGGATGTTGGGAGGGGAGCCGAGGGTTTCGATGGAGAAGACGCCGTTCCACTTCGTTTGTTTGAGGTAATCGATGCACGCCTTGATGTTGGCCGCGTTGGCTCCTGAGCCGATGGAGGTGTCGGAGCAGGCGACGCCGGTCTCCTCGCCCCGGGCGGCCTCCGCCATGGCCTTGGGCACGTCCTTGCAATGAACATGACGCAGCCAGGGGCGGATCGCCTTGAGGTAGGTCAGCGGATCGTGTCCGGCGATGAAGGTGTTGCCGGTGTCGAAGTTGACGCCCAGCCACGGGGAGTCGAACTCCTTGAGGATTTTGACCATCAGCTCGATGTTCTGGGTGAAGGGCCCGTGGGGTTCGAGGTTGACGCCCACCTGGAAACTCTCGGCCCGTTCGAGGACGAGGCGGAGGTTGAGACGCCACTGGTTGATGGTCTGGCGGTCGGTCCAGCCGGCGGGCTTGGACGCGCCGTCGGTGCTGTCCACGTAGGGACAGCCCAGCAGATGGGCCATGCGGATGGCGCGCCAGACGTAGGGCACGCCGTAAACGGCGCCCTTCTGGCCGGTGAGGGGATAGCCGGCATCGATCTGGGAGACGCGGATGCCGCGTTCGTCGAGGCAGCGCCTGATGGCCATCTCGTCCACGTCCATGGGGAGGGCGGGATCGTAGCCCAGGCCCTGGATGAAGTTCTGGCCGTCAACGAGGCCGAACTCGATGAAGGGGAGGCGGTGGTGGACGGCGGAGGCGACGGCCTGGTCGAAGGAGCCGCTCAAGGTGCGCCAGTTGTCGGTGTGCATGCCCAGCTGGATGCCTGCGGCGGGGGCGGAGATCTTGAGGGGGTGAGGGCGTGATGCTTTGCTGGAGCGGGGTGCGGATGTCTTCATTGGGTTGTTGGGTTGGGGTGTGGGGACAACCTGAGTCGATGATGCTGGACGATGAGACGCAAGGGGCCTCAAACCCGCCTTGACCTGCATCAATCGGTTCGAACGTTGGGAGGGCATCCCCGGGCGAACCGCAAGTCCACGTTTCACAACGGCTCGCAGCCGGGCGTAACGCTCACTCTGAATATCAACGCCGGGTCTGTCCCGTCAGCGACCCCAACGCTGTTTTCACCCGCTGGCGAGGGTCCGTCTCAATCTCCAGGCCGCCGGAGAAATTTCACACGGCGGGAACTCACGCCAGACGCAGGCCCTTGTTCCCTAGATCAGTTTCCGGAGGTGCGCGATGGAACGTGCCGCCTGATCGACCGTGCCGCATTCGACGGACAGGACGATGTCACGCCTGGCCTTCCGGCAGATCCGGATGACGCGTGCCCAGTCTATCACCCCGTCGCCGCACGCGCAGCCGACCGGCGTTCCGGTGACCTTGCCGCGCTCGGCGTCCGACTGTTCGATGGCGATGTCCTTGGCGTGCAGGTGCACGAGCCGCCCGACGACGCGCTCCAGCCAGCGGTAAGGATCCTGACCGGAGAGGTAGCTGTTGCCGGTGTCGAAGTTGATGCCGATGGCAGGATTTTTCACCAGCTTGTAAATGCGGTCGAGGCCCGCAGGCGTCTTGCTGTATTGCTGGTGGGGTTCTAGGCCGATGGAGATGTTGCGCGGTCCGGCCACCTTCGCGGCCTCCATGAGCGTGTAACGCATGAGGACGTGATCCTCCTCCTCCGTCGTCCACGCCGGCTTCGGGCCTTCGTCGGTGTTCACGACGGGAGCGCCGCATTCGGCCGCGAAACGGATCGCCTGTTTCAGATACTCGACGCTGATCTCGGGCTTGCAGAGCGGCGTGTGGGCGGAGACGCCCGAGAGCCTGATGCCGGCCTGCTCGCAGGCGCGCCTGACCCGCAGGGGATCGTCGAGCATCGAAACGCTGTGAAAGTAACCGGCTTCGCTGAGAAGTTCGCGGCCCCAGTGAAGCATGGGCTCCACATAGTCGTAGCCGAACTCGGCGGCCTTCTTGACGCCCCACTCGAAGTTTTTGTCCGCGTGGCGGACGAATTCCATGTTAATGCCGAGGTGGATTTTTCCCATAATTGATCCTGTGGTTGATGGTTTGGTGTCGGTGGAGTCGTTCTAGGGTCGGATGATTGTGAAGAGCCTGGAGGCCTGGCCCAGTTGTTCGGCGCTCCAGCGGCCCGGATGCACGATGACCCTGTAGCGCAAGGACAGCTGCTGTCCTGCCTTGAGAGTCTGCGGCTGGTAGCAGATCACGGCGGGGCTGAAGTAGTGGAAAGGCTTGCTGATGGCATACCAGGGCGTGGGACTGTTGAGGCTGGCCGGTGCGTCGAGGATGGCGATGCCGGCAGCGCTTCCGTCGAATTCCCCCGAGTAATCCATGGCCATCGAACGACTGCGGTGCCGGCCCTCGACGAACTCCGCCGGCCCTTCCATCGTGACCGCCTGCCCGGCCTGCATGGTTTTGGAAAACCGCACGGACAAGCCCGCGTATCCGCCATGCACCGCGCCGCCAGGCTCGCCGGGAAGCGGCGTGCGATCCAAACGCACATCCTCGCCGCCTGCCGTGAAAGTCATCGCCCAATCCTGGCGGTAAGCCCCATCCGCGTCCGGCGGCGAAATCTCGATCACGCGGTGTTCGGTCAGAACGGCCTGTCCGTTGGTGGCCGGACGGTAGCTGATGTCCATCGCGATGCGGGCGGACAAATCGCGGCGGGTTTCGATCTGCGGTTTGGACCAGACCGTCAGCCCCTGGGCCGCGCCGGTTTTCGGATTCTCCTCCCAGTAGTTGAGGCCGTTGATGAATTTCCAGGAAAACCACAGCGCCCGGTGCCACACATGGTCCGTCGGACGGTCCCACGTCAGCACCGGCCCGCCGGGCAGCGCCACGGGATGGAAAAACGGCTTGGTTGCGTTGGTGGCGAAGTTGAACTGCCAGATCACCCGCCCCTTCTGCGTCAGGGCCACCGAGCCCGGCTCATGCCGCCAGGATGCGCCGGCGCAGGGCGGGTCATTCGGCTCGAACTCACCCGATATCCAACCGGCCGCCAGCCGGATTCCGTTCAGGAGGTGCTGCCGGATCAGGGGCTCGTCAAAACTTTTCGGCGTGTGTCCCATCGCCGTGAACCACATCCGACCTTTGCCCACACGCCGGCACCAGATGATGGGATGGTCCGCGCCCATCCTTCCGCCCGAATAGGTGGATTCATCCACCGTCGCGAGAATGCGCGCCCAGCTGCGCGGAGAGCCGGTGTAATTATACCACTCCTCGGTGCGCTCCCAGCGTGCCGGAAGCCCGGCGTTGGCGGGATGCGCGGCGTCCTCGATGTTCACCGCCCCGGGCAGCACCTTGGAATGGTTGGTGAAGGCGCAGCGGAACATGTCGCCATACCACGCCCATTTGTCCTCGCAGGCCAGCGGGCCGAACAGCGCGCCGTGAATCGCCGCGAAGCCGCCGCCGGTTTCGATGTAATCCTGAAGCGCCAGCTCCTGCTCCGGGTTCAGCACGTCACCGGTCACGCTCAGAAACACCACGGCCTGAAAGCGCGCGAGGTTCGTGGCGGTGAACACGCCCGAATCCTCGGTCGCCTCCACCGCAAATCCGTTTGCCGCGCCGAGGGCGAGGATGGCCGCGATGCCGTTGGTGATCGAAGCGTGCCGGAAGCCCAGGGTCCTGGAGAATAGCAGCACACGATGCGTGCCGGCCGGTCCGGGAGCCGCCAGGCCCGGGGTCAGACCCGCTGTCAGGAAGCACAGGAGAAGCGGAAGGATTTTCAAGGGCGTCATGTCTTCGCTTTTTAAGAGCCGCAGTTTCGCTTCACCCCGAACTCCGAAGCAGAGAACGCGGATGAAACGCCGATGGTGCGAGGAGCGCGGCGTTGACGCCGCAGAAAGCCCCTGGAGCAAAAGTGCTCTCGGACCACCACTGACTGGCGCACGCTTCTGCGGCCTGAAGGCCGCGCCCCCCGCCGACGGTTGCCGTCCACTTCGGAGTTCGGGTTCATTGCACCTTCCTCCTGGGGTTTTTGCGCCCCTCGCTCGGAGCGGGCTTTGCTTCCTGCGGTCCTGCCTGAGGAGACAACCACCGCGCTGCAACGTCACCAAACCACGCTTCGTATTGCTCCCGCAGTTTCGCGACCACGTCCGGATGCGCGGCGGCCAGATCCTTCGTCTCTCCCGGATCGGCGGCGATGTCGTAAAGTTCGTGACGCGGCGCGCCCCCGATGCTGCGCTCGCCCCGGCCCTGCAACCGGCAGAACCCGGCGTAGGTGTCGCGGATGTGCTGCTGTGGCTTTGCATCCATGCCGCACGGCTGGACGAGCTTCCATTTCTCCGTGAGCGCCGTGAAGGCGTGCCCGCGGCGCGGCGTCTGGCCGCTGTCCCACTGGAGAAACAGCGTGCGGTCGGGCCAGTTTGCGGCGGGATTTTTCAGCAGCGGCAGAAAGCTGATGCCGTCGAGTTTCGGCCCGGCCGTTGCGCCGGCTCCGCACGCCTCCAGCACCGTCGGCAGCACGTCGATGTGCGCCGCCAGCCGCGTCATCTTCGCCGGACTCCGGAATCCGCCGGGCCAGCGCATGAAGCACGGCACGCGGATGCCGTTCTCATAGACCGAGCCTTTCAAGCCGTGCAAACCGGCGGTGAAACGATCCTTCTGCGGGATTCCCAGCTGCGGGCCGTTGTCAGACGTGAAGATGAGCAGGGTGTTGTCCTCCAACCCCAGCTCCTTCAGCGCGGTGCGCAGCCGGCCGAAGTTGTTGTCCACGCTGCGGATCATGCCGTAGATCTTCCTGGTGCTGTCGTCGAGGCCGAGCGCGTCGTATTCGGCGGGCAGTTCGGGAGCGACCTGCAACGGCGTGTGGATGAGATTCGCCGGCAGATAAACGAAGAACGGTTTCGCGCGGTTCTGCTTCACGAACGCGATGGCCGCGTCGGTGAAGATGTCCATGCAGTAGCCGGTGTGTCTCTCCTTCGCGCCGTTGTGCAGCAGTTCGGGATCGAAATACCTGCGCAGCGCCGGGCCGCTGAAACTGAGCGACTCGTCGAACCCCTGGCCGTTCGGGCTGCGCCCCGCGTCATCGCCCAGATGCCACTTGCCGAAAATGCCCGTGGCGTAACCCGCCGCCCGCAACTGCTCGGCAATCGTGACCTCGGCCGCATCCATCAGCGTGGCCGCGCCGAACACGTCGGCCACGCCGGTGCGGAAGTTGTAGCGCCCCGTCATCAGCGACGCCCGTGTCGGCGAACACACCGGGCTGACGTGGAATTGCGTCAGCTCGACCGCCTCCCGGGCAAACGCATCTATCTGCGGCGTCTTGACGTGCGGATTGCCGTGGCAGGCGATGTCCCCGTAACCAAGATCGTCCACGAGGAAGAGGATGACGTTGGGCCTCTGGCTGGCCGCCGCAGAGAGCGGCGCGGTCGCGAAGCTGAGGATGGCGGCGAAGAGCAGCAGAAGCTTGTTGAGGAACCGGGGCATGTTTGCCTTGAGCTGGAGCATGATGGATTTGAGCGTCAGTCCGGGCGCACCGCCGCTGGCCGCGCCGCCGGACGGGTGATGACGACGCTGAACTTCACCAACGTGTCGTGCGGGATTGCGATCCAGCCGTCCGCGCCGGGGACGAGCGGGCGTCCTCCGCCGGCCACGCTCGTGCTGGGAGCCGCCTGAAACCAGACCGGGCCGGGGGCGTGCTCGATTTCATAACTGCATTGAAGCGCTTCGCTCGCCACGTCTGCGCGCACGCCCAGGCGCACGGAAGCGCCGTTGAGTTCATAGATGAACACAGGCGTCCGGTTCACCAGCTCGTAGCCGCGGAAGCGGATTTTGGAATCATCCGTGCGGCTGCCAACGCGGAGCGGATGTCTCAACGCGTTGTGGAATGTGTCGCCGAGAATCTTCGCCGGCCCGGCACCGCGTCCGTGCCATGTGGGCCGGGCGTCGAGAAATTCCCCCGCCCATGCGAGCCGGAGCTGGCATGCCTCGGCATCGAACGCATACGACAGCCCTCCGGGCAGGCCGACGGCGATCGTCCGGGGCGAGACCTCGGTCAGAAACCCCCGGAAGAGCACCGGCTCGTCACGCACGGTGAGCAGGTAGGTGTGGCTCTCCTCGTTCAAACCTTCCGGCGCGGGCATGGTGCGCCCGGCGGCCAGCGCAGCTGTGATGCGGTTGATTTTCTCCGCCACGGCGGCGGCGGGCTGGTCGGCGAAGAACTGCGGCATGGCCGTGCCGGAGATGAGCCGTGCCGGGTCGCGCAGCCAGCGCTCCAGCCAGTCGGCGCGGATGCGGTCGTCCATCTCGATCAGGTCGGGCCCGTGCATGTCGCCGCCGGCGGGTGCGCCCCGGAAGTCGTGGCAGGCGATGCAGGACAGCCCGCCTTCGCCACGGCCGAGCAGGGCCACGCCCTGTCGCACGAGCGCGAGGCTCGGCGGCGGCACGCGCGGACCATCGCCCGGCTCCGCCCCGACCTGCGTGGCGAGCAGCTCGGGGAACTCGGCAACGTCACCGGCGCGGTAATGCGGCATGCGCAGGGCCAGCCAGGGACGCACTCGCTTGCGTTCGAGGAGAACTTTTTGAGCCCAAGCCGTGCGCAGCTTGTTTCCGGCGATGGTGAGCGGCGGCGGTGATTGCTGCGGGGCCTGTTCCACCTTCGGCGGGCCGTGCCATTCGTGGCAGGCGGCGCAACGCAGCGTCTCGACCCGGCGGGCGAAGTCCTGCACCGGCGCGGCGCTCACGTCCGGGCTGCGAATGAAGGCCGCCAGCGCGGTCCGGTCGGCGGCGGCCAGCTGGAAGTCCGGCGCGGATTGCGGTGACGCCACGGCGAGGCAGCCCTGATCGGGCCGGAGCGTTGCGAATGCCGCCGCCTTCACCGTTCGCGCGGCCGGCAGCGCGGGGTCGGCGAGCGGATGACAATTGAGGCAGCCACCGGCCGCCACGAGAGCCCGCCCCCGGGCCACATCGCCCGCAGGCGGCGGGGTTTCAAACTCCGTCCGCCGCGAAGCGGCGAGAAACGCGCCGAGGTCGCGGGCTTCCTCGGTCTTGAGGTTGAAGTCAGGCGAATGGGCTTCGGGATTGTTGGCGGGCCGTGACAGCCAGAGGGCGGCCTGCACGGCGGTGAACTTGGAACCAAGCCCGTCGAGCGGCCGGTCGCCGGCGTTGTGGCAGGCGGTGCAGCCGATGCTCGTGAACAGGGTGCGGCCCGCCGTGGCGTTGCCGCCGGCAAGCTTTGGATTCGGAGCCTGACCGGACTTGAGTTGCGCGAGATAGGCGGCGGCATCGGCACGGTCCTGCGGGTTGCGCAGTTGAAGGGGATGAGTGACGCCGGGCGCGGGATGCGGGCCGGCCAGCCAGTGAAAGAGCCAGGCGGCGTTGGCGCGCTCACCAACGAGCGTGAGAGGGCGCGCAGGCTGGGCGCGGAGCGGGGCTTCCGCCGGGACATGGCAGGCGGCGCAGCGGAGTGATTCAGCCAGGGCCCGGCCTCGCGCAAGTTGTGTCGCCGGGGCGAGGATGTCGCCGGCGGCGCGGTGGGTCAGTGCGGATGCGGGGAGCGGTTCGATCGAGAAAAACTCCGACTCCCACCAGAGCTGGAGCCGGGCCGGGCCGGGCACGCGGTTGAACTCGATGTGCAACGGCAGATCGCCGGCGTTCAGGTGGACGGGCGCGTTGGTCAGCTCGATGTCGCCGATCCGGATGCGTGCTTCGCCACGGAGCGTGTATCGCCCCGCGCGTGGGACGCGCAGGAAACCGCTCCATTCGGCACGGAAGGCGGGGCCTAGCTGGGGGTGAAGCGATTCGTCCGGCTTGAGCGTGAAACCGGGTGCGGGGACGGCGAACACAATCGAGCGCCGGCCATCCGTGGCGGAGCAAAGCAGGCCGGAGGGATCGGCGGCGGAGACGGACGCTCCACAGAGGAGCACCATGATGCCGGCCCGAAGCCAGCCGCCTGCGCGCCGTGCCGGACGCCGCAGCGACGGGAGCGAAGCCGGTTGTTTCGGGTCGGTCGGGTTCATTCTTTGAGCCGGTTCAAGGTGTAGTAGGCCGCGTCGTGCAGCAGCTCCGTGCCATCGGCGGCACGGGCACCGCTCAGATGAAATTCGTAGAGGAAACGCGGCGCGAGCCCGCCGGCACCGAGGGCCAGCGACACCGTGCGTCCGTCGGCACTCACACGCGCGGCGCTCACGGGCACGGGCTGCTCGTCGATCTTTGGAGAGCCGTATTTGCGGTGGTAGTGGTAGCGGAAGCGCTGGACGGACCACGCGGCAAGGTCGCCCACGGATTTCGGGTCCACGGGCTTGGTGAACGTGGCGTCGAAGCCTTCGCGGGTCAGGCGCAGCGAGTGGATTTCAAAGGGCGTCTCGCCGGTCCACACGAGGCGCTGGAGGCCGAAGGGCTGGCCGCCCACGGCTCCCCAGCCACGGTCGGTCTGGCCCACCCAAAGGCTGCCGTCGGGCGCGAAGGCGGCGCGGTTGTTGCCGCACTGGAAGCCGGTGCGAAACGGAAAGCACGCGCCCTGATATTCGCCACCGACCTTTTCCAGTGCCACGCGCATGACGACCGACTTGGTCTGGTCGCCGACAAAGAGCTGGCCGGCAAACGGCCCGAAGCGTCCGCCCGTGGGGGCAAGCAGCGGCTGGGCGGCGGACTGTCCCATCACGCCGTAGGGGAACTGGATGGCCGGCAGCTTGCGTCGCGCGTCCATTTCTTCAAGGGGGATGGAGAACGGGTCCTTGACCGCGTCCGGCCCCCAGAAGAGCGCGTTGGGATGGCCGTGGAAGGCCCCCTTGGTGATGTGGTGCATCACGCATGCGCCGAAGTATTCGCCCTGGTTGTCGGTCACAAACAGGTCGCCATCCGCGTTGAAGCCGATGCCATTGGGCGAACGGATGCCGCTGGCCCAGGGGATGAACTCGCCGCGCGGGGTGACTTGAAAACACCAGCCGCGCCAGGCCGTGTTCGTGCCGGGCGTCCAGCCGGCCGGCGGCTTGATGTCCCAGCCCGAATAGGGTGACCGTTCGTAGCGCATCGTCGGGAAAAACCAGCAGGCCAGCGTGCCGTAGAAGTTGCCCGCGCTGTCGCGCACGGGGCCAAAGGTCCACTCGTAGATGTGGCCGGAGTAGTTCCATGCGTCGGCGAGGGTTTCAAATTGATCGGCCACGCCGTCGCCGTCACGGTCGGTGATGCGCGTCAGCTCGGGCCGCTGGGAGACGACGACCTGGTTGGTGCCGGTGGGGCAGATGCCCATCACTTCGTCCAGCCCGGATGCCCAGCGCTTCCACTCGCCCTTGTTGAACGCCCAGATTTCTCCCCGCCTGGTCCCCATCAGAAGCCGTCCGTCGGGCAGAAACTCCATGCCGCCGATTTCAAGGGAGACGTTCTTCGGAATGGGGATCGTTTCGAGGCGGTAGTAATAGAACTCGTTCTGGATCGGTCCGGCGCCGGGAGCCGGGACCGTCCCGGCGGTGCCGGGCACGGCGGAAGACCGGATCGCGGCACCTGCGGGCGGAGTGGCCGGGGCTTTGACGGCTGCGGCGTTCGGAGCCGTGACGGATACGCCTTCGGCGGCCCGCGCCGTCACGCAAACCGCGAGCAGGCCGAACGCCGCCAGGGCGGGGAACAAATGCTGATTGCGTGCCGTTTTCATGTCAGCGTCGGTGGATTCGCTTCATTGCCTGCCGCCGCATCCGGCGAGCCGCGCACATGGCCGTTCCGAACATTCCGTTTCACAAGTTCACCGGCCTTTGCCAGCCTGTCGTGGCAGCAAGCTGGCAGATCTGGCGAAGGCCGTCGTGCAACATCCTTCACTGAAAAATATTTAACATCGTGACCCCGCCCATTTACCAGGAGCGCGGAAAGACCTGCCAGGCGAACAACTGCGCGCCCCTGGTGGAAGCGGTCGCGCGCGGAAGCGTGAACCTTACGGCGCTGGCGCGCGGGCAGTATCCGGGAAAAAAACTGGACCGCACCGCCCTGCCGGGGGTGAAGACGGTGGGCTTTTGGGACGCGCAGTGTTCGCAGGACTGGGGCCTGGACTGGCATTACAACGAGGGCATCGAGCTGACCTTCCTTGAACGCGGCGGCGTGGCCTACGCCGTGGACAGCCATCACTGTCATCTGCGACCGGACGACCTGACGGTTGCGCGCCCGTGGCAGCGGCATCGCGTGGGCGATCCCAGCATCGGCGCGGGCCGCCTCCACTGGCTCATCCTCGACGTCGGCGTGCGCCGCCCGCATCAACCCTGGCGGTGGCCGTCGTGGCTGGTGCTGACGAAGAAAGACATGCGCGAGCTGACCGACGGGCTGCGCCAGAATGAGCGCCCCGTCTGGCGTGCCACGCCTGAAATCCGCCACTGCTTCCAGCGGGTCGCCGCCGCGGTGGAAACCGACCGCGATGGCTGCAACGTCTCCCGGCTCACCGCGCTTCTCAACGAGCTGTTTGTGCTGGTGCTTGAGATGTTCCGCCAGCAGCAGATCAGGCTGGACGAATCGCTTGCCAGCACGCAGCGCACGGTTGAATTGTTCTGGGCGGATTTGCGGGGGAATCTCGATCACCTGGCGGCGGAGTGGACGGTTGAATCGATGGCGCGGCAGTGCGGTCTGGGGGCGACGCATTTCATCCACCATTCCAAGCAGCTCACCAACGCGACGCCGATCCAGCACCTGAATCAATGCCGGCTCCAGGCCGCCGCGCGCATGTTGAGGGCGGAACCGCAGCGCAGTGTCATCGATGTCACGATGGCGTGCGGCTTCACCTCCAGCCAATACTTCGCCACGCTCTTCCGGCGTCAGTTTGGCCGGACGCCGAGGGATTACCGCCTTGCGGGAAGGAAGCCGTAGCGTTTGAAATCCACCGGCCTGCGGACGTTCCCTCAGAGCCTGTCTGAAGACTGCGATTCCCTTCGTTGACCGTCGTCCGCCTTTCATACGCAGGGTGTCTGGCCGCCTTCACCGGCCGCGCTCTTTGAGCCATTGCCCGTGGCGCGCCTCGATTTGCTCCGCCGGGCGCTTGTCGGGGTAAACGAGCAGGAGGTAGTCGAGATCGAAGGGGTCGCCCCGGTTGTATTCCAGCGGGGCCTTCTCCAGGTTCTGCGTCACCGAGAGATACGTGAAGGGCTTGAGCATGGTGAAGAAGTGCGTCGCGCCCGCGTTCGCCGGCTGCCCCATCAGCACAAGCGTGTGGTCGCGCCCCAGGATTTCATGCGTGACGGCGCTCCAGCGCGCCGGAGTGATGTCAGACTTCTGCGTTCCAAGGCCGGGTGTGGATTCGGAGTTGAAGTGGTGTGCCACCAGGTCGAAGGACTGGGGGAGGCGGAGCCCAAGGCCATTGTAGACGGAACCCTGCAGCTTCACCCGGTCCGCTCCGTGCCCGGCCTGAAACCGGCCCTGCCAGCGCACGGCAACTTCACCGGACGGCTCGTCCACGGTGAGGGTGATCGTCCGGCGCTCGACCAGCAGGGCCAGCGACTCGGAGTCCGCCGCCCAGCGGTTGCTGTCGGCCACCCAGTCTATCAACTGCGTGAAACTTGCCTTTGGCCGCCCCTGCGCATCGCGTCCGGACTGGCGGTCGAGGAAGCGGATGGGTTTCTCGACGCCCGGCTGATCGCGTTCCTCCCAGAAGTTCACGCCGTTGGGCCGGATGGCATACATCAGGCCGTGGTGATGCAGGTGATCAGCCGGCGCATCGCGCAGCACGTTTGCGCCCTGGAGCGACCAGAGTTCCCGGACGTAGGGTTTGAACTGATTTGTCGCGAACGAATAGACGAGCAGCCGGCGCTCCCCGAGCCGCACATCCAGTTCGCCGCGCGCTTCATCAACGGTCAGGGTCAGCGCGGAGGCGCTTTCCGCCGCCCCCGCCACACCGCTGACAAACAACAACAGGGCAAGCAAAACTTTGTGTGCGAAGGAAGGGAGTATCGTCGCTGATCTCAGCCTGAACTCCGGGGCAGGCTGCAACTGACGGCGCGGAGCGCGGCCTTCAGGCCGCAGAAACGTGCGCAAGTCTGTTGTTATCCGGGCGTATTTTTTCTGCCGTGAGTTTCTGCGGCGTGAACGCCGCGCTCCATGCACGGCCGGCGTGTCAATGGACTTCTCTGCTTCAGAGTCAGGGCTCATGTCGTGTTTGTGGTTGGGCGTCATCCAATGACGGATCTGAGCCGGTTGACGCTGTTGAGGATGTTGTGAGTGGGTGAGGGCGTGATGCTTTGCGGGAGCGGCGTGCGGACGTCTTCATTGGGTTGCTGGGTTGGGATGTGAGGACAACCTGGGTCGATGATGCTGACCGATGAGACGCAAAGGGCCTCAAACCCGCCTTGACCTGCATCAATCGGTTCCAATGTCGCTCTTCTGCGCCGGGGCAGGGCCGCTCCTTGGCAGCACTTGCGCCGAGGTTCTTCACCTTGATGAAATCCATTCGG
>JBAYGL010000074.1:0-14801 GCA_041666725.1 Limisphaerales bacterium | reverse complement strand
TCGAGCTTCCACTTCGCATCCTCCACCGACGAGCCATAGGGATAGTTCACCTGTGCCCAGCCGGTGATGCCGGGCTGCACCATGAGCCGCTCCTGGAAATAGGGGATTTGCTGCGCCAGCTCCTCGATGAACACGGGACGCTCCGGGCGCGGGCCGACGAAGGACATGTCGCCCTTGAGCACGTTGATGAGCTGGGGGATTTCATCGATGCGATACTTGCGCAGGAAATTGCCCACCAGCGTGGAACGCGGATCCTTCCCGGCGGTGGACCAGACGGCCCCGTGCTTCTCCGCGTCCGTGCGCATCGAGCGGAGCTTGATGACGTTGAAGGGCCGGCCGAAGCGGCCGGCGCGCACCTGCTTGTAAAACGCGGGACCGCGGGACGTCAGCTTTGTGGCGATGATGCCCGCCAGCATCACGGGGCCAAGGAACACAAGCCCCAGCAGCGACACCACGATGTCGAACGCGCGCTTGACCTTCTTGATGTAGAGCATGTGCGGCTGGCCGCTGGCGGCGAGCAGCCATTCCGGCGTGATCAGTTCCAGCGGCACGAGCTGGTGGACCTCCTCGAAGAGGCTCACCAGCGGCATGACCTGGACGCCGGAGTAACGCAGCTCGCAGAAGGCCTTGCACATCGCCGGGTCGCTGATGCTCTTGCTGGTGCAGAGCACGCGGTGGATGTTCTCGCGCCGCACGATGTCCTGCAGTTCGCTGACCTTGCCCAGCACGCGCATCTCGCCGATGGGCTGGTAATCGTCGTAGTGGATGAGGCCGGCCAGCTCCATGTTCTCCGTGCCGAGGGACTGGAAGAAACGCGCCTCCAGCTCGTCGAACGTGCAGGTCATGATGAAGGCCACGCGCTCGCGGTAGTTGCGCAGGGAACGCAGCAGCAGGCCGTGATGGATGAGGATGGTGAAATAGACGATCGAGACGCTGATCGCGAAGACCCCGCGCCCGATGACCGTGGATTTCTTCAGGTAGAACAGCGGGATCATCAACAGGACAGTCCCGACCAGGCAGATGGCCAGCACGATGGCCCGCTTCGTGACGCGCTGTTTGTAGCTCTGGGGGGAGTAGAGGCCGAAGATGTAGACCAGACAGGGAAAAACGCACGCGCCCAGCAGGATACCCGGAAGGTAGGACTCCAGCCGCATGTGCAGGTCATCGTCGGGGATCACCCAGTCCGTGCCGATGATGAATGCGACGGCGAAGACAATTGCGTCCACCGCGAAGTGGATCGCCACATGCAGCCAGTGCTGTTTCAGAATGCCGTTTGGATTCATGTGCGACTGGAAATCACACCCGGAAGCTAACCGTCAACCATGCGCCCGCCAAGCCTGACTTTTCCCTGACCTTGCCATCGGGGGGCCTCCTGCCCGGAGCCGCCCTCACGGTCGTCACGGCACAATCACGCTCTTGGCAGACTGCCATTTCGCCGTCGTCCGCAACGCCTCGTCCGCCTGCTCGATGGGGAAGCGGTGCGAAACCATCTCGTGGAAGGGGCATTCGTCCTGGTGCCGCCGGAGAAACTCTATCGCCATCTGCAAGTGCCGCGGCTCGCTGGACCATGAGCCGAACACCGACAGCTGCTTGCGCGTGATGACGTGGGGATTGAAGGCCACCGTGCCCGCGTCGCAGTAGTGACCGAGCACCAGATACTTGCCTCCATCGCGGCACAGCTCCATGCCCTCGACCACCGCGCCCGGGTGGCCGACGCATTCCAGAACCGCGTCCGCGCCGTAACCGCCGGTCAGTTCCCGCACCTTCGCGAGTCGTGCCGCAGGATCGCGGACTTGTTCGATGTCTATGACCTCGTCCGCCCCGAAGCGTCTGGCCATTTCCAGCCGGTGCTTTGGCGCGCCAATGACGATGACCTTGCCCGCTCCCGCGCTCTTGGCCACGGCCAGCGCCGCGATGCCCACCGGCCCCGCACCCTGCACCACCACGTTGTCCTGCCACGCAATCCCGGTGCGTTCGATGCCGTGGATCGCCGTGATCAGCGCGCAGCCAGCGCCGATCACGGACTCTGTGGGCAGGTCGTCGGGAAGTTTGAAAATCGTCGTGCGCGGGCGGAGGTAGTGAAGCTCCGCGTAGCCGCCGAGGAAATGCGGCGCGCAGTCGCACGGGTAGCCGATGCCATAGGCCCGCCGCTGCGCGCAACGCGTCGGCTGCCTCTTCACCGCGCAGTAGTAACACTGGCCGCAGGAGACGGCGGAATTCCACGTCACGCGGTCGCCGACCGCCAGGGGCTGGCCGGACCAGTCTGTCACGACACCTTCGCCCAGTTCCTCGATGCGCCCGACGGTTTCGTGCCCGAGGATCACGGGCAGCTTGATGGGCATCTGGCCCTGCCAGAGATGCACGTCCGTGCCGCAGATGCCGGCCATTTCCGTGCGCACCAGGACCGCGCCCGGCTCGACGGGCGACGGCACTTCGTAGGTGTGCAGCCGGAGCGGTGCGTTGAACGCTTCGAGGACGGAGGCTTTGGCGGTGCGCATGGCGGAAGGCAGGTCGGGAGATGGTGGTCAGACGCTCAGAACGGAAGTCCGGGGCCGGCTGCCCTCAGCTCTTCTCGATGCAGGCGTAGGCGTTGTGGTTGTGGATGCTCTCGTAGTTCTCGGCCTCGACCCGATACCACGTCACGTCCGCGTGGGCGTTGAGCTTGAGGGCGACGTTGCGGACGAGGTCCTCGACGAAGACGGGGTTTTCGTAGGCGCGCTCGGTGACGGCCTTCTCATCCTGGCGTTTCAGCAGGGAATACAGCTCGCTGCTGGCGCTGGCTTCGACAAGGGCGATGAGGTCCTCGATCCAGACGACCTTGTTCGAGCGGATGGACACGGTCACGTTGCCGCGCTGGTTGTGGGCGCCGTGCTTGGAAATGGCCTTCGAGCACGGGCAGAGCGTGGTGACGCCGACAATGACGGTGAGGACGAAGTCCATCTCCTTGCCGCACGCGCTGGCGGCGAAGCGCGCGGTGTAGTCCATCACGCCGGCCATGCCCGTCACGGGCGCCTTTTTGGTGAGGAAGAACGGGAACTCCATCTCCAGATGCGCCGTGTCCGCGTGGAGCTTGGCCTGCATCGCGTGGAGGATGTCCTCGATGTTCTCGACGTGGACGATGGAGCCGTGGGCGTTGAGCACCTCGATGAAGCGGCTCATGTGCGTGCCCTTGAACTCCTTGGGCAGGTCCACGCACATCTCGATGGTGGCGATGGTGTTCTGGTGGCTGTGCGCCTTGTCGCGAATCTGGATGGGAAAGCGCAGGCCGCGCACGCCGACCTTGTCGATGCGCAGCTCACGGTGGTCACGGCCGCTCTGCACGTCGTGCAGCGGCGCTTTGGCGCGCGGGTCGGTCTTCATGGCGGCAGTGGCTCCGGCGGCGGAATCGCTGGGTCGAATCATGCCGAAGATTAGCCGCCCACCGGCCATTTGCCAAATGTTCTCCCACGCCGGCTCCTTCCGCTCGCAATCCTGATCTTGATCCTGCTCCCCCAAGACCGTTCGCCGGGATTGAGCAGGATGAGGATTAAGCCCGGATTCCGAAGTTCAGCCGCGAAAGGGCGCAAAGCACACAGAGGAGCCGAGCCGGGAATGGATGGGAGCGGGAAAACATTCACCCTGTCCGTTTTTCTGCCAGAAGCCTGTCTTTGTGCTCTATGCGCCCTTTCGTGGCCATTCCGTTTCAGAGTTCGGGTTAAGATCAGGAGCAGGACGGGGGGGTGTTTGGCGTCTTGCCGCTGGCACCGGTTTCCCCTAATTCTTGAGGGCCATGTGTTCCCGTCTCCTGCTTGCGTTGCTGACCGTCGGCTGGCTGCTGGCGGGAGAGACTTTGGCCGCCGATCGCTTGAGCGTGGCGACCTACAACGTCGAAAACTACCTCGACGCACCGGTGCCCGGCCGCACCGCGAAGCCTGCCGCCGCCAAGGCCCGCGTGCGCGACACGCTGCTGGCCCTGCGGGCCGACGTGGTCGCCTTCCAGGAAATGGGCGGCACCAACGCGCTGATCGAGCTTCGCGACTCGCTGAAGACCGCCGGACTCGACTACCCGCACTGGGAACACGTCAGCGGTCGCGACACCAACATCCACGTCGCCGTTCTGAGCCGCTTTCCCATCGTCGCACGGCGGCCCCACACGAACGACAGCTTCCTCCTGAACGACCGCCGCTTCCGCGTGAGCCGGGGGTTCGCGGAACTGGACATTCAAGTCACGCCGAAGTTTCAGTTCACGCTGCTGGCCGCACACTTGAAGTCCAAGCGCCCCGTGCCGGAGGCCGACCAGGCCGAGTTGCGCGAGCAGGAGGCGCGGCTGCTGCGGGAGAAGGTCGAAGCGCGGCTCAGGGCGGATCCCAGCGCCCCGCTCCTGGTTCTCGGCGACTTCAACGACACGCGCGAAGCCAGGCCGGTTCGCGTGGTCATCGGCCGAGGCCGCAACGCGCTCGTGGACCTGCGCCCGGAAGAAGCTTCGCGTTCCGCCCCTGGCACGCCGTTGCTCCGCATCGGGGCGAACATCACATGGACCTACTTCTACCAGCGCGAGGACACTTACTCGCGCTTCGACTACGTGCTGGCGAACCGCGCGCTCGCCAGCCAGCTCGTGCCCGAGCAGACCTGCGTCTTCGCCCTCCCGTGGTGGCGCGAGGCCTCCGACCACCGGCCCGTGCTCGTCACCTTCTCGCTCCCAGCGGACAAGTAGCAGCCAGCACCCGCACATGTGGAGCAATGAGATGCTATTCGGAAAGCGGGGTGGGGGGGGAATTGATGACGATCAAACAGGTCGCACGCCGCCTGAAACGGGCGCATCTGGACCCGTAGTGGGCCGGGCCGCTGGCCCGGCAAGTGGTTCGGGCTGCCAGCCCGAACCAGCACCCGCCTGAAACGACCCGCCCGGAAACGCCTTCTCCTTCGGCATGTTCACCCGCTTTATCTCCGGCGGTTTGACGCACCGGTCCGAATCCCCTTTACTCCCGCCGTGTCTGCCACCCGCCACATAGTCCTCTACGACGGCGAGTGCTCCCTCTGCACGTTCCAGATGAAGCTGCTCACCTGGCTGGACTGGTGCCACGTCGTGCGGCTGGTGCCCATCGCCGATCCCGAGGCCGCCCGTGTCGCGCCCACGCTCACGCGCGAGGCATTGCTGGAAGCCATCCACTGCATCGCCACCGACGGCACGATCCATCGCGGCGCGCGCTGCCTGCGGTTCGTCGGGTTGCGGATGCCGCTGCTGATGCCGCTGGCGCTGGTGCTTTGGATTCCCGGCATCATCTGGATTGCGGAACACATCTACCAATGGGTGAGCCGTCACCGCCATCTCCTGAGCAAACTTTTCGGCTGCAAGGACGCCTGCACCATCCTCCCCACGCGCAAGCGAAACCAGGACCGTTGAGCATGAACGCGCTCCGCCATGTGTTTTGCGTGGTGGCGGACTGCCATGCGCCGTCGGGACATTACCGCTCGCTCTGGCAACGGCACTTTTACGACGGCCTGCGCGCGGTGGTGGACCAGTTGACAATCCCCGAGAACTTGGACTGGACCTGGGCACGCCGGGCCGGGCCGGAGCCGGTGGCGGACATGGTGGACGAACGCTCGCGCGTCAGCGAGCACCTGGCCGCCCAAATCCTGCGCACGCACGCGGCGCACGGGCTGGACGCGGTGATCTCCTACTGCTTCGCCGGGGACGTGCAGCCGGAGGTGGTGCAGCGGGTGATCGCGGCGGGCGTGCCGTGGGTAAACTTCTTCTGCGACAGCACCTATCGCTTCGAGGAGGTGGAGGCACTGGCCCGCGTGGTGTCGCTCAACTGGTTTGTCGAGCACGCGGCGATTCCCCGTTACCGCGCGCTGGACGTGCCGTTCGTCTGCCTGCCCTACGCGCTCACGCCCGCGCATCTGCCGGACTGCGCGTGCGAGCGGGCGCAGCGTGACGCCGCGTTCATCGGGATGCCGACCGGGCCGCGCGTCGCGCAGCTTGGCCAATTGCTGGCGGCGGGTGCGCGGCTGGAAATCCGCGGGCCGGGCTGGCGCGAGGAACCCACGGACAACGCCGCCCGTCAGGCCATGTTGTTTCATGGCCTGGGGGATCATCTTCGCCGGCAGCCGAGCTGGCCGCAGGTTCAAGCCCACGCCAAAGGGCCGCTGCGCGACGAAGAGGTGCCGGAATATCTGCGCGGGTGCCGGGTGCTGCTGGGCTTGAACCAGGGTCTGGACCGGCACGGCCGGCAACTGAGTTATCTCAAGCTCCGCGATCTCGAATTCCCCGGCCACGGCTGCTGCTACCTGACGGAGCATAACGACGATGTCACGGCGGCACTGGACGCGGGGACCGAAGTGCTCACCTACCGCACGCTCGACGAGGCGGCGGACCTGCTGAAGAACCTGGCGCGCGACCCAGGCCGGACGGCTGAAATCGGCCAGGCCGGTCGTCGCCGCGTCCTCGCGGAACACACTTGGGCGACGCGCATCGGGCAGCTTGCTATCGCGCTTTGAGGGCGCACGACGGGCCGTTGCGTTGACGCCCAGCGGGGAAATCCCTTAACTCCAACCCATCGTGCTCCGTCCATTGCCATGAATGCCGACATCGTCCAACGCGTGCGCGGCAATGTGTTCTGGCTCCTCGCCGACCGTGGCTGGCGGCTCGTTCTGAACATCGCGGTGCTCGGCGTCGTGGCGCGGCATCTCGGCGTGGAGGAATTTGGCCGGCTCAACTACGCCGCCAGCCTCGCTGCTATCTTCGCTACACTCGCCACGCTAGCCCTGGAGGGACTCGTCGTGCGCGAGTTGATCCGCCGGCCGGACGACTGGCGCACGTTGCTCGGCACGGCGGCTGGCCTGCGGCTGGGCGGGGGCTTCATCGCGCTGCTCGTGGTTGGACTCGTGGCTGTGGGCCATCGCGGCGGAAACGAGCTGGCGGTGCTCGCGATGCTGGTGGCCTGCGGCTTTGTGCCGCAGGCGCTGGAGGTCACGGACCTGTGGTTCCAGAAGGAAATCCAATCGCGCTACACCGCCATCGCGCGGGGCGTGGCTGCCCTGCTGGGCGCGGGGGTGAAGCTCAAGCTCGTCCAGATGCACGCCCCGCTTACTTGGTTCGCCGCCGCGCTCGGCCTCGACTTCGCACTGGCCGCGACCGCCCTCGCTTTCACCTATCAGCAGCGCGGCGGACGCGTCTCGGAGTGGCGCTTCTGCATCGCGACCGCGCGCGCGCTTCTGCGCGAGGCCGCGCCGCTCATCGGCGCGGGGCTGCTGGTGGCCGTGTATCTGCGTGTCGAGCAGGTCATGGTGCGCGAGCTGTTGGGCGACGGCGCGGCGGGTGTCTATTTCGCCGCCGCCCGGCTTGCGGAGCAATGGCTCGTGCTGCCCGGCCTCCTCGTGACCTCGGTTTATCCGCTGCTGGTCGGCGGCCAGTCCGGCGACCAGGCGGGCCATGTCGGGCGAATGCAGCAGCTCTTCGATGCGCTGACGCTGCTGGGTCTGATCCTCGCGCTGGGTGTGGCGGCGCTTGGCCCGTGGCTGGTGCCGCTCATCTTTGGTGAGAAGTATCGCGCCGCCGTGCCGGTGCTGTTGGTGCTCGCGTGGACCGCGCCGGTCATTTTCAACGGCACGGCCCGCGCGCAGTTTTTCCTGCTGGAGAAACTCACCTTCTACCATGTGCCGGCGGCGCTCATCGGCATTGCGGTCAACGTCGCCATCGGCCTCTGGGCGCTGCCGCGCTTCGGTCCCGTGGGCGCGGCGGCGAGCGCGCTGGGCGGCTACGTGTGCAGCGCGTTCGTGACCTCGTGGCTGTTCCCGCCGCTGCGCGCGTGCGCACGCTTGCAGACGCGGGCGTTTCTCCTACCCTTCTCGCCGCACCGTGTCGGCGAACTCTGGCGGCTCATCCGTGAACATTGACTACACCCACTACTACCGCCGCTGGCATCCCGAGACCCCGGAGCACCAGGCGGAGATGAGCGCCTTCTACCGGCGCGTGCTCGGGCCGCACCTGCCGGCGGACAAGTCCGCGCCCGTGCTTGATGTCGGCTGCGGCGGCGGCTACGCGCTGGCGGCCCTGCGGGAAATGGGCTTCACGCGGCTCGACGGCGTGGAGAGCGATGCCGGGCAGGTCGCCTCCTGCGCGAAGAAGGGCCTGCCCGTCGAGCTGGCCGCCGACACCATCGCCTTCCTCAGGGAACGCGCCGGCCAGTTTCAGCTCCTGCTCTGCCTAGACGTGCTTGAGCACGTTCCGCACGACGCACAGCTTCCCTTCGCCACCGCATTGGCCGCCGCGCTCGCGCCGGGCGGGCGGCTCATTTGCACCGTGCCCAACGCCAGCTCCGCGCTCGCCTCGCACTGGCGGCACAACGACTGGACCCATCACGCGAGCTTCACCGAATGCAGCCTCGACTTCCTACTCCACCACGCCGGCTTCTCGGATATCCGCGCGGGCGAGGTCGAGTTCCTCACGCGCCCGGCGAACTGGTGGCTGCCGTTCGCGAGCGGCGCGCGGCACTGGTGGGCGTTTCGCTTCTTCCGTGGCTGGCGGCGGCTGGAGGTCATGGCGGAACTCGGCCCGCAGCAGGGCCGCACCGTCCCTCTCTCGCTCAACCTGCTGGGCGTCGCCCGCAAGCCCTGACGATGCGAGTTGTTTCCTTCGATGTCTTCGACACGCTGGTCGTGCGCGTGCAGTCGCGGCCGGGCGACCTCTTTCTCCAACTCGGCGCAGAGCTGGCCGCCGCCGGACTCAAGCTGCCGCCGCCCGCCGCTTTCGCACGGCTCCGCCAGGAGACGGAACTGGCCGCGCGACGCCACGCGCCCGGCGGGGAGGTGACGCTTGATGAAATCTACGCCGCGCTCGCCCTCACTTTGGGCTGGGATGCAGCCACGCGCGACCAGGCCCGCCAACGCGAACTCGACTTGGAAGAGCGTTCGCTCAAATCCGTTCCGCCCATGCTCGTCTGCGTGAACGCCGCGCGGTCCGAGGCGGACGAGGTTTGGTTTCTTTCCGACATGTATCTGCCCCCCGCGTTCATCGAGCGCGTGCTGCGGCGCGAAGGGTTTTTCCGCGACGGCGACAAGCTCTTCGTCTCGAACGAGTGGCGGACGACAAAGGCGCGCGGGGACTTGTATGCGAAGGCACGCGAGCAGGCCCCGCGTCCCATCGCCTCATGGAAACACCTCGGTGACAACCCGCACGCTGACGAACTCATGCCGCGTGCCCAAGGCATCAGCGCGGAACTGTGGCGGGATGCGACCCTGAACCGCTACGAGCAACTCGCACGCGGGCCGCGTGAGCATGAGCTGTGGCGCTCCCTGCTCGCCGGCGCGATGCGCCGCGCGCGACTGGCGAATCCCGAGACCGACCCCGCGCGCCGCGTCATCTGGGACACGGGCTGCGATGTCGTCGGACCGATGCTATTCGGCTTTGTTCACTGGTGCATGGAGCAGGCCGTTCAGCGCGGCTTGCGGCGGCTCTACTTCGTCGCGCGCGATGGACAGCTACTGCATCGCATCGCCGAACGACTCGCGCCTGCTTGGGGCTTCGACATCGAGTGCTGCTATCTACACGGCTCGCGGCAGGCGTGGCATCCGGCGGCGGAGCCGGGCGCGGACGAGTTGCGCGCGCGGGCGCTGGGCCACTTCCGGCAGGAAGGGCTGCTCGACGGCACGCCGTGGGCGATGGTGGACATCGGCTGGCATGGGAACCTACAGCGCAGCCTCGCCCGGCTGCTGGCACTCGGCGGCGCGCCGCAACCGGTCACGGGCTTCTACTTCGGCCTCGTGCCGGGCGCGTCGGTTCCTGCGGGCGACACGGCGGCCGGCTATTGGAACCAGCTTCCCGCCCGCGGCCACGGCGTGCGGCGGATGAACCACGCGCTCTGGGAAATCTTCCTCTCCGCCGACCACGGCGCAGTGCTCGGCTACCGCGAGGAGTCTGAGCGCTTCGTGCCCGAGCTGCGCGAGGCGCGGAACGAGCGTGCGCTCGGCTGGGGCTTGGCGACGTTGCAGGCCGCCGTGCTGAAGTTCACCAAGTGCTGGCTGGAAGCCGCGCCGCGTCCGCCGTGCGCGCCCGTGGACTGGCTCGCCATCGCGCGCGAGGTGTATATGGAGTTTTACCGCCGGCCCACTCGCGCCGAGGCCGTGGTCTGGGGCGGCATCCCCTTTTCCGACGGCCAGGTGGAGCAGGACTTCCACTGCCTCACGCCACCGCTCGACGGGCCGCCGTGGCGGGGCATCTGCCAACGGCATCGCCCGCTCTACTGGTGGGCGGAGGGCGCGCTGGCGCAGCAAGCTTGCTGGCCGCTGCGGCTTTACCTAGCGTTGCGCGACGCAAAACGCGGCATCGCCGACTGACATGGACATCATCACGGGCGGACTCGGCTTCATCGGCAACGAACTCGCGCGGCAGCTCCTCGCGCGCGGACGCGAGGTCGTGGTGATTGACAACCGCCGCCGCGTCGCGCCGCGCATCGCGGACCTCGCGCGCGTGCCGGTGCGCGAGGCGGACCTGACGAACGCGGAGGCGGCGCGGCAGGCATTCGCCGGGCTGAAGCCGAAGAACGTCTTCCACCTCGCGGCCATCCACTACATCCCCGAGTGCAACGCGAACCCGGCCCACGCGTTGCGCGTGAACGTGGAGGCAACCCAGAACGTGATCGACGCCGCCATCGCCGCCGGCG
Source organism: Limisphaerales bacterium (assembly GCA_041666725.1). Taxonomy (GTDB): domain Bacteria; phylum Verrucomicrobiota; class Verrucomicrobiia; order Limisphaerales; family SXTU01; genus SXTU01. The sequence continues at coordinate 4,158 of JBAYGL010000074.1, read as the reverse complement.
CGCAGCACATCCTGACGGCCTCGACGGGGGCGATCTACGCGGACTCGCCGGACGCGCTCACCGAGGACGCGCGCGTTGCGCCGGTGGACATTTACGGCTGGAGCAAGGTCTTCGCGGAAGAGCTGGCCCGCTGGCGTGCGGCGTGCGACGAGACACGCGTGACAGTCGGCCGCTTCTTCAACAACTACGGCCCGCGCGAAACCAACCGCCACATCATCCCGGAAATCCTCGACCAGCTCCGCACCAGCGACGAGTTGCGGCTGGGCACCACGAGCACGCGGCGCGACTATATCCACACGCGCGACAACGCCGAGGCGCTCATCCGGCTCTCCGACCTGCCACCGGAGCGCGAGCGCACGGTGAACATCGGCACGGGCGTGGATGCGTCAGTGGACGAGCTGGTGGCTTTGCTCGCTGAACTGCTGGGCCGTCCCCTGCGCATCACGCACGACCCCGCGCGCGTGCGCCCGGTGGACAAGCTGGTCCAACGCGCCGACATCACGCGGCTCGCGCAGCTCACGGGCTGGCGTCCGCAGGTAAAGCTGCGCGACGGGCTGGCGGAGCTGTTGCGCTTCGAGGGCCTGCTCAAATGATGACGCTCCGGCTGCTGGCGCTGGGCGACACGCTCTGGCTGCGGCTCCGCGCGCTGCGACGGAGCGAGCAGCGGGCGGCAACGGATGGCGCGGGCGTCCAGGCGCGGGCCGCCGTTCCGTTGCGCACGCTCGGCGACGTTTCCTGGCCGGAGTTTGACACGCTGGCGCATTCGTTCTGGCGTGCGCAGGAGGTCACCTTGTTCCACCGCCACGTTGCGCTGGTGCAGGTGCCGGTGCTGGACCTCGGCTGCGGCGACGGCGTGTTCGGCCAGCTCGCGGGCTGGCCGGCGGACACGACGGGGCTGGACTTCGACGAGGAGTCGCTGCGGGTCCGCGCGCAGGTCTGTCCCGGCGCGGTGAACGTGCGCGCGGACGCGGGCCGGATGCCACTGCCGGACGCGACGTTCGTGACGTGCGTCTCGAACTCGGTCTTCGAGCACCTGCCGGACCTGGACGCGAGCCTGCGCGAGGCGCACCGGGTGTTGCGGCCCGGCGGGCGGCTGATGTTCACGATGACGCTGGGCACGTTCAGCCGGCAGTTGCGGGAGCTCACGGGCGCGGCGGACGCGCGGGCGTGGCTGGAGCGGTTCGGCCACCGGCAGGAACCGGATGAGGCGGACTTGCTGCGGCGCGTGGCGGTGGCGGGCTTCAAGGTGGAGCAGATGGTGAGCTATCAACCGCAGAGTTTCACGGCGCGCTACCGGCGGCTGGTGTCGCCGGTGTTCCAGTTCAACGAACGGCGGCGGCCCGCCACGTGGCGGGCGCGCGAGTGCGAGCGGCTGGCCGGTGAGGTTTCCGCATCGCTGGCGTCCACGCCGGCAGGCGCAGGTGCGTGCGTGTTCGTCGTGGCGCGAAAGGAGGCGGCGTGAAGGTCACGTATCTCAGCCTGCTGCCGCCGCCAGGACAACCCGCTTCGTCCGGAGTGCCGAAGGTTTCGGAGACGCTGCTGCGGGCGTTCGAGGAGTTGCCGGACCTGCACGTGGACGCAGTGACGCTCGTGGATGGCCTGGGCAAGGCGCAGGTCGAGCAGCGCGGCGCGGTGACGCGGCACTATCTCCCGTGCAAGCCGCACGGGAAGACGGCGACGCTCTATTGGAACGAGGTGCGGCGGCTGCGACGCATGGTGGCCAAGCTCGATCCGGACGTGGTGCATGGCCAGCCGAGCGCGGAGTATTTGCTGGCGGCGACGGGTTGCGGGCGGCCACACGTCATCACCCTGCACGGCTTGGTGGAGCGCGAGACGGCGGGGCTGGCGCGGTTCCGTCCCGGCCATCTGGCGGGTGTGATCCGCGACCGGCTGCACCGGCGCGCGGCGGCGCGGGCGGCGCACATCATCTCCATCTCGCCCTACGTGGACGAATGGCTTGCGGGCTGGACGCGCGCGCGCATCTGGTCGGTGCCCAATCCGATTGACCCGGAGTTCTTCACGCTGCCGCCGCCGGAGCGGAGCGGCCTGCGCATCCTCTGCGTCGGCACGGTTTCCGAGCGGAAGAATCAGGCCCTCCTCGTGCGCGCGTGCGCGCGGCTGGCAGAGGCGGGCGTCGGCTTCGAGTGCCGCCTCGTCGGGCAGCCATCACCCGGCATGGCGGAGCGGCTGAACGCGGAGATCGTGGCGTTGAACCTGGCGGGCCGCGTCGTGCTCACCGGGCTGGTCAGCCGTGCGGAGCTGCTCGGGCACTACGCGTGGTCGAATGTCGTGGTGCTGCCATCGCGGGAGGAAACCTCACCGTTGTCGTTGATCCAAGGCATGGCGGCGGGGCGTTTTGTCCTGGGCGCGGACGCAGCGGGCATTCCGCGCCTGCTGGAGCAGGGGAAGTGGGGCGGCTTGTTCCCACCGGAGGGCGAAGCGGAACTGGCCGCCCGGCTGAAGGAATTCACCAGTAATTCCGCCGCAAGCTGGCAGACAGCCAAGGCAGCCCAGACGCACGCGAGGGCGACCTTCGAGCCGGGTGCGGTGGCGCGGCGGACGGTGGCGGTGTATCGCGCGGTGGCCGGCCGGTCTGCGGGAAAAATTGGATGGGACACAAAGTCTGGGACGCACTAGCCTGACCCCTCGAATGGATCGCAACGCCGACATTTCTCGCGTGCTTCTGGTGACCGGCTTGGTGGTGCCAGTAGCGCTGCTGGCTGGAGTGCTGCTGGTGAATCCGTTTTCAACGCTGACCATCGCCCTGATTGGGCTGGCGTTCATGGCTCTGGCGTTTCCCGTCTGGCTGCGGTGGCATCACACGCTGCTGGTCTGCTCTTGGAACGCGGCTGTGGTGGCATTTTTCCTCCCTGGACAACCACCTGTCTGGATGTTGCTCGCGGCCTTGAGCCTAGGCATCGCGGTGGTGAGCCGAACCGTGCGGCATGATTCCAAGTTCCTCTGGGTGCGTTCGGTGGCTATTCCACTGCTCGTGCTCGCGCTGATCGTGGCCGTGACAGTCGCCATCCGGGGCTTCGGCTCCCGGGTGCTTGGTTCGGAGCAGTGGGGAGCCAAGCGATACTTGGGCGTGTTTGGGGCGATTCTGGGCTATTTCGCGCTGACGGCGGCGGCGATTCCATCCACGCGAGCCAAGTGGCTGGCGGGGTTGTTCTTCCTGTCCGGCGTGACGGCCATTTTCAGCGATCTCGCGTTTGCAGGCGGGCCGGCGTTTTATTTTTTGTTCATGTTCTTTCCGACCGACGTGGCCTTCAACCAAGCGATGACGGCGGGCACGTTGCAGCGCTTCACAGGCATCGCCTGGATGGCGCAAGCTGGGTATTGGTTCATGCTGCTGCGGTATGGCATCCGCGGCATCCTGGATGTGCACCGGCCCTGGCGATTGATGGTGTTCGTGGGTTTGTTCGTGCTGGGCCTGTTCGGTGGGTTTCGCTCGTCCATCATTCTGTTCGGCCTGCTGTTCCTGACGCAGTTTTGGTATGAGCGGCTGCTCTGGACGAAGCTCTTCCTGCTCGTGAGCCTGTGCGCCCTCTTGCTGGGTGCCGGTGTGGTGGGCTTTGCAAACCGGCTGCCGATGTCTGTGCAACGAAGCCTGAGTTTTCTGCCGATTGACGTTCATCCTGCGGCGCGACAGGACGCCCAAGGAACGCTGGACTGGCGCCTGCAGATGTGGCGGGTGGTGCTGCCGGAGGTGCCCCACTACCTTTGGCTCGGCAAGGGCTACACGTTCAGCGGCACGGATTATCAACTCGTGCAGGAAGCCATCCGGCGCGGAATGTTCACGGCGTATGAGGACACTCTGGTCAGCGGCAACTACCACAACGGCCTGCTGACGCTCATCATTCCCTTTGGCCTGCCCGGGACGCTGGCGTTCGTCGGTTTCATCTTTGCGGGTTGGCGCGTCCTCCGCCGCAACTATCTCCATGGGCCGCCGGACTTGCAGCGGATCAACACCTTTCTCATCGCGTATTTCCTGGCCAGGCTGATTTTTTACGTCTTCTTCTACGGTCAATTTGACCTCGATTTGATGGTGTTCACCGGCGTGGTGGGCCTGAGCATTTCCCTCAACGGCGGAGTAAAATCCCCGGCGCGGCCGCAACTGCCGCCGCCACCGCCACCGGCCCCGGTGTGACCGCCATG
>JBAYGL010000073.1:0-14924 GCA_041666725.1 Limisphaerales bacterium | reverse complement strand
TGGGCGGTCGAGCACGGCATCACGTTTTTCGCCTACGACTGGTATTGGACGCAGGGCTCACGGCAGCTGGAGCACGCGCTGCACGACGGCTATTTCAAGGCGCGCTACCGCCACCTGCTCAAATTCTGCCTCCTCTGGGCCAACCACAATCCGCCGCACACGTCGTCCCACGAAGACTGCCTTGCCGTCACGCGCCACTGGATTGAGAACTACTTTCGCCGTCCTGAACACCTGACCTTCGATGGCAAGCCGGTGATGATCATCTTTTCGCCGCATCGCCTGACCGAGGATCTCGGTCACGACGGTGTGAAGCGCGCCTTCGAGGCGATGCGCGAAGAATGCCGCCGCGCGGGGTTGAAGGGCTTGTATCTCGTTGCCGGCATCGCCAGCGCCGGCGGCGCGCAGTCCGCCGCCGCGGAGGGTTACGATTCCGCCACCGCCTACAACTGGCCGAGTCTCGGCATGACGGGCGAAAGCAAGTTCGCGCCCTTCGAGACGCTTGTCCCGGGTTATCGCCGCCAGTGGGAGGACATCACCAGCAAGAGTCCGATTCCGCTCACGCCGCTGCCTGTGTGCGGCGGTTGGGACAGCCGGCCGTGGCACGGAGACAACAACTACGTCCGTTACGGCCGGACTCCGGAATTGTTCAAACGCCATCTGCTCGACGCACGGCAAATGCTCGAAAGCGGAAAGCAAAAGTCCGGCACACCCAAGGCCATCCTCGTCGAGGCGTGGAACGAGTTTGGCGAAGGTTCCTACATCGAGCCGATGAACGAGTTTGGCTTTGGCTACCTCGACGCCATCCGCGACGTTTTCACGGCTGCGTCCACGCCGCATCAGGACGTGACGCCCATTGATGCCGGCCTGGGGCCGTATGACGTGCCGCCTCAGACGATTGAGGCCGCGCGTGTGAGCTGGGAGTTCAATGAAATCCAGGACGGCTGGAGAAACGCCATGCAGCTCTCAGAGGTGAAGGTTGCCGGCGGCAGCCTCAAGGCCGCCACGACCGGCATTGACCCTGCGTTTTTTGGTCCGGCGATGAAAGCCCGGGCGCGCGAGTTCAGCGCGGTGGCTGTCCGCATGAAGCTCGCGCTCAAGGACGGAGCGCCTTTCGCTGATCAGGCGCAGTTGTTTTGGAGCACCACCTACCGTCCGCAGTCCGAGAGTTCGAGCGTCCGCTTCCCGGTCCAGGGCGACGGGCAATGGCACGAGTATCGCATTCCCGTGGCCCAGAACCCGCGCTGGCGCGACACGATCACGGCGCTGCGCTTCGACCCCTGCAGCCGGTCCGGCGTCGCCGTGGAGCTGGATTTCATCCGGTTGGAGAAATGATGGGGCAGTCTGCGCCGCCGACGAAAGCCACAGGCCAACCCTTCGGCGCTCCCTGACGAAAATCTGGAACAGGAGCGTTTGTGTTTCAACCTGTGACAGGGCCGTGGCGTTCGTGCTGATCAAAAAGAGCAAATAGTTGGTCAATTTCTACATGGAGAGAGGCGCGTGCTCGCGGTAGCTTCCGCGCATGACCAACCCGGGAGCAATTCCACCCAGTCTGCGCCTTATACGCCGGAGAACTTCCTTGGCGTTCACCCTCATTGAACTTCTCGTGGTGATCGCGATCATCGCGATTCTCGCCGGGATGCTGTTGCCCGTGCTCTCGCAGACCAAGTCGAAGTCCAAGGGCACTTCCTGCTTGAACAACGAGAAGCAGGTTGGCCTGGCGAACTTGATGTATAGCGATGACAACGAGGGGCAGATCGTCCCCCTTTATGTCAACGGGATGAGCGGCAAAATCACCGTTACGTCTGACTGGATCGTCCAGAACGGCGACGCCGTTTTCTGGCAGGACCGGCTGCGGATTGGAAACTACATGACGGCCGTCAAGGCGTTCGATTGTCCGGCCTTGAAGAACACCGCCGCCGTGAGCATCGGCGGCGGCAAGGCCGTCAACCACATGCTGGGCATCGGCATCGGTTTCTCGGAGATCGGCACCCTTTGGACCTACCTGGCGCCAAAACCACGCAGGATGACCAGCGTGGAGAACCCGTCGAGTTGCATCGGCTTTGCTGACGCCGGTTCTGTGATCAACACCAACGCTCCGCCCGATGAGTGGCTTCCCGACGCCCCCTACGATGCGGCGTCGGCCCTCTTCTCCGGTGCCGGTGCGACTTATTACAGGTGTCCCAATCCCACTTACGCCACCATATCGGGGGATGCACGCCCGATACCGCGCCACTCGAAGCGGGTCAACTTCCTCTTCATGGACGGCCATGCTGAAAGCATGCGCAACAGCGACGGTGGTTGGGGTTTGCTGCGGACCAACCAGGGTGCGCTGTGGGCCCGACACCACGGCGGGACCGGCCCCAATGCCCTGCCCTATTGACGGATATGGCCGCCAGGCTTCTCTCATTCACAGTTGTGGTTCTGCTGGCACTGGCTTGTGGGTGTCATGACAAGAAGGCCCGGGAGGACACGGCCTCCCTGGATGAACTCAACCGTGCGATGGAATCTGTCATGATGCGCAACGGCAACCGGTTTCCTCCCGATACCAACGAGGTGGCCAGGTTTATGACCTTGTGGGGCAAGTCCATGCCTGTCCCTCCGAACGGCAAAAAGCTGGTGCTTGATCCCGGCAAGCGCAAATACGTCCTGGCGGACCAATAGCGGTCCTTCATCTGGCCTTGGCGAGGCAGGTGATGCGCCTGCCTCCGATGCCGGTCAGTCGCTTCCTCTCTCTGCGGGTGCCTGGTTTCACATCGGCCCCGAACAAAGAGCCATCCGCAAGCGCGGGCGGCTCGTTGATCTGTATTCCTGCCGGGCCTGCGGCTATTTTTGAAGCCTCACCGAGTCAATGGAGACTTTCACGCCCGGGAAGCTGCACGGGTCAAATCGCAGCCCGGTGATGGTGTTCTTCCAGTGGGCGTTTCCGCCGACGGCGAACTTGTAGTCGTGCCACTGGCCGTCGCCAGTGGTTTCGGTCTGCTCACTGGCCTCTTCGCTTTCAGTTGGTTCGGAGCTGGTCCTCCAGAACAGTTGAACGACGCCCTGGTCGCTGATGGCCCCGCCATCAGGAGTTTGCAGCTTCATGCGGACAGCCACGGAGGAAAATTCCTTTGCCGCCACCTTGATGGCCGGACTCTGGAAGGCGGGGTCGTCTCCGGATGTGAGCGCCGTGAGCGCGCCGCCCTTGACCGTGCCGCCGGTCAACTGCTGTGGGGACTGCCAGCCTTGGGAATCGCCGTCGGTGTCGAACGTCCAGTCCGTCACCGCTTTTGGCGTCGCGGAGGGCGTGGCTGACTTCGACAGGAGGCGGATGGAATTGATCGAGACCTTCACGCCCGTGGAGTTGCACGGATCGAGCCGGAGGCCGGTGACGGTGTCCTTCCAGTGCCCGTTGGCTTCCACGGCAAATGTGTAATCGTGCCACTGGCCGTCGCCTGCGGTGTTCACGCGCACGCTGGCCTCTTCGCTTTCACTCGCCTCGGAACTGGTGCGCCAGAACAGCTGGACAACTCCCTGGTCGCCGATGGGCGAGCCGTTGGCGCCCTGGAGCCTCATGCGCACGGTGACGGACTGAAACTCTTTCGCAGTCACCTTGATGTCGGGGCTCAGAAAGATGGGGTCTTCTCCCGCCGTGAGTGCTGTCAGTGTGCCGTCTTTGGGCGCGGCACCTTCGAGATGCTGGGCGGGTTGCCAGCCTTGAAGGTCGCCGGGAGTGTTGAATGTCCACTCGGTCGCGGCGGTGGCCGGGATCGCAAGAGAGGCGGCCAGGGCGATGAGGGTGAGAAGTTTGCCGGGGGTGGACGGGGGTGTTTTCACGATCCGAGACTCAAAAAACCGCATCTCGATGTCAACAGGATTGCAGACAGGCTCTCACGCCCGGCTGTGCGGCAGCCTGGCACGGCTTCGTTGACGGAAGGCCCGGGGGCTGAGTCCGGTTTTCTGTTTGAAAAATTTGGAGAAGTAATACGCCGATTCGAAGCCCAGCTCGTCGGCGATGCTGTGAATTGGAAGGTCGGTGCGGGAGAGGATGTCCTGGGCGCGTCCGAGCGAGACCTGCAGCGCGAACTGCCGCGGTGAAAAGCCGGTCTGAGCCTTGAAGAGCCGGCGGAATGACGAGTAGCTGAGATTGAGCTGGGCGGCCAGGAACTCCAGATCGTGCCGCCGGGCTGCGGATTCGGTAAGCAGTTGTTTCGCCTTGCGGATGACTTCATCCACGGGACGGCCCTCAAAGCTCTCCTGCTTCAGTGAGGACAGCGTCTGCGCGATGACCTGTGTCGCAAATCCGCCCAGCAGGAACTGGTAGTCCGCCGGTTCCCGGCGGAGCGTGTCGAGAGCATCAAGGAACAGCTGCAGCAGCGGATGGTGGTAGCCGACATGCAGGACCGGATGCTTTGGTGAGAACGCCTTCCGGTTCATCAGCCGCCGCGCATAGTCGCCGTCAAACTCGATCCAGTATTCGTCCCATCCCGTCCGCGGGTCGGGCCGGTAGCGGTGCCACACGCCGGGAAAGAGCACGAAGAGGTCCCCCGCCTTCAGAGGCAGCGTGCCGCTCGTCTCTGATTCAAAAACACCCCCGCCGCGGGTGATGAAAACGAACTGGTATGCATGCAGCACCCGGCCCTGTTCCCAGGTGAAGTGGTGATCCGCAGGATGCTGATATGGAGGGTAGGGCGAGTTTCTCGGAACCCGCGTGTAACCCGCGTCGCGAACGTAGGCACCCCAGGCCAGCCCCTCGTCACTTACGGGCAGGTATCGGAAATAGGCGCGCTTGAGTTTCACGGGATGACCCCGCCATCCTGTCCGGGGTGATCAAAAAAGGCAAATCTTTGGTCAGTTTCTCAATGGAGCGGGATGTGCGCCCGCAGGTAGGCTCCTGAGATGAGAAATCCAAACGCACCCTCGTTGTTCTGCCGCTCCCTCCAGAACTGAACCCTGCTGACATGAACCCCAATCCTCTTCTCGGCGTCGTATTCCATTGGCTGGGTGGCCTGGCTTCCGGCAGTTTTTATGTGCCCTACAAGGGCGTCCGCAAATGGTCGTGGGAAACCTTCTGGCTCGCCGGCGGGATGTTCAGCTGGCTCATCTGCCCGTGGGTCGGCGCGTTCCTGCTCTCGAAGGACCTGCTTGCCGTGCTTCATGAAACGCCCGCTTACACATTCTGGATGACCTATCTCATGGGCGCGCTCTGGGGGTTGGGCGGTCTGACCTTCGGCCTGACCATGCGCTATCTCGGCATGTCGCTGGGCATGGCCATCGCGCTCGGCTACTGCGCGGCGTTCGGCACGCTCGTGCCGCCGGTTGTGAAGGGCGAATTCGCCGACAAGCTGCTCAACCATTCCGGCACCAGCGCGGGCGGACCGATTCTGCTTCTGGGCGTGGCAATCTGCCTGACCGGCATTTTCATCGGCGGCTGGGCCGGCGTGCGCAAAGAAAAGGAAATGGGCGAACAAGCCTCGTCCGTCCAGGAGTTTCATTTGTGGAAGGGCCTCGGCATCGCGACGTTCTCCGGCATCATGAGTTCGTGCTTCTCGTTCGGCTTCCAGTTCGGCGACCCCATCACGAAGATAGCGGCGAAGCACGGCACCGGCCCGTTGTGGGTTGGTCTGCCGGTCATCACGGTGATCCTGCTGGGCGGCCTGACGACGAATTTCATCTGGTGCGTGTTGCTGCACATCAAGAACGGTTCGGCGCATCAATACTTCAGCCCCACCGTGAAGCCGGTCGCCGGCCACACACAGGCCGGCAGCGGCCACGGCGAGAAGATTTCCGGAGAGGTGTTTGAACTCGGCAGCCCGGTGCCCCTCGGCGCGAACTACCTGTTCTGCATCGCCGCCGGCACGCTGTGGTATCTGCAGTTCTTCTTCTACCAGATGGGCGAGAGCCAGATGGGCAACTACAAGTTCTCCAGCTGGACCCTGCACATGGCGAGCATCATCATCTTCAGCACGCTCTGGGGCATCTTCTTCAAGGAGTGGAAGGGCGCGCAGCCCACGACGAAGAAACTGGTTGTCCTGATGCTTGCGATGCTCGTCGGCTCGACGGTCATCATCGGCTACGGCAACCACATCAGCGCAACCGCCGCACATTGAACATGAGCACACCCACCGAACAGGCATACCAGCTGGCACGCGAACGTTACTCGGGCCTCGGCATCGACGCCGAAGCGGCGCTCGCCCGGCTCGCGCGCATTCCCATTTCGCTCCATTGCTGGCAGGGCGACGACGTGGGCGGTTTTGAAAATGCGGGGGGCGCGCCCGGCGGCGGCCTTGCTGTCACCGGCAACCAGCCAGGCAAGGCGCGCACGGCAGACGAGCTGCGAAGCGATCTGGCCAAGGCGCTCTCGCTTGTCCCCGGCCGGCACCGGCTGAACCTCCACGCCAGCTACGCGGAGCTGGGCGGGAAAAAGGTCGGGCGCGCCGACTACACGATCGAACACTTTCAAGGCTGGGTCGATTGGTGCAAGGAAGCCGGCCTCGGCTTTGATTTCAACCCCACCTATTTCGCCCATCCGCTCGCGGAGGACGGCTTCACGCTTGCGCACAGGGATGAAGGCGTGCGCCGGTTCTGGATTGAGCACGGCCGGGCCTGCCGCCGCATCGCCGCCGAGGCCGCGCGGCAGCTTGGAAAAACCGCCGTCACGAACTTCTGGATTCCCGACGGCTACAAGGATCTCCCCGCCGACCGCAAGGCACCCCGCGAGCGCCTCGCCGCCTCGCTCGATGCCGTCTTCGCCGAACCCATGGACCCGAAGCTCAATCTCGACGCGGTTGAGTCGAAGCTTTTTGGCATCGGCAGCGAGAGCTACGTTGTCGGCTCGCACGAGTTTTACCTCGGCTACGCTGTCACCCGGCAAAAGCTCCTCTGCCTTGATGCCGGCCACTTTCACCCGACCGAATCGATCGCGGACAAAATCTCCTCGGTGCTGCAATTCGTGCCCGCGCTGCTGCTTCACGTCTCGCGCGGGGTGAGATGGGACAGCGACCACGTCGTGCTGCTCGACGACCCGACCCGCGCGATCATGGAGGAGGTTGTGCGCGGCGGATTCCTTGACCGCACCAGCATCGGCCTCGACTTCTTCGACGCGAGCATCAACCGCATCGCCGCATGGGTCATCGGCTCGCGCAACGCGCTCAAGGCGCTGCTGCTGGCGCTGCTGGAGCCGTCGGCGCAACTCCGCGAGTTCGAGGCGGCCGGGGATTTCACCCGCCGGCTCGCGCTTCTTGAGGAACTCAAAACGCTTCCGTTCGGCGTCGTGTGGGACGAGCACTGCCGGCGCCAGAGCGTGCCCGTTGGCACCGCCTGGTTTGACGAGGTGCGTTCTTACGAAAGGGCCGTCCTCTCAAAACGCGCATGAACGCATCCCTTCGCATCGGACTCTTCGGCATCGGGCTCGACACTTACTGGCCGCAGTTTTCCGGGCTGAAGGAACGGCTCGAAGGCTACCTGCAGCGCGTCGCGCAGAAGCTGGCGCTGCCCGGTGTTGAGATCGTCAACATCGGTCTTGTGGACACGCCGGAGAAGGCGCTCGCGGCCGGGCATCGGTTCCGCCAGGCCGACGTGGACCTGATCTTTCTCCACGTCACCACCTACGCGCTTTCGTCCACCGTGCTGCCGGTCGTGCGGCGGGCCAGGGTGCCGGTCATCATCCTCAACCTCTCGCCCGAGGCGGCGATTGACTACGAGTGGTTCAACAAGCTTGGCGACCGGAGGAAGATGACCGGCGAATGGCTCGCCCACTGCGCGGCCTGTCCGGTGCCGGAGATCGCCAATGTTTTCAACCGCGCCCGCATTCCTTTCCAGCAGATCACCGGCATGTTGGAGGACGATCCGGCGTGCTGGCGGGAAGTGGGCGAATGGGTCGAGGCCGCGCGCGTGGCGCACGCGATGGAGCACAATCGCCTGGGCGTCATGGGCCACTATTACTGTGGCATGCTCGACATCTACTCCGACCTGACGCAGCAATGCGCCGGCTTCGGCGGCCATGTCGAGATCATCGAAGTGGACGAGCTGGCGGCGCTGCGCACCGGGGTGAACGACGACGACATCCGTGCCCGTGTCGCGCACTTCCACGAGGCATTCGACGTGCAGCCCGATTGCGCGCAGGCCGAACTGGAGCGCGCCGCGCGCACGTCCGTCGCGCTGGACCGGCTCGTCGAGCGGCACCGGCTCGGTTCAATGGCCTACTACTACATGGGCACGGGCAACCCGGCCAACGAGGACGCCATCAGTTCCATCATCCTCGGCACCTCGTTGCTCACCGCGCGCGGCGTGCCGGTGGCTGGCGAGATGGAGGTCAAGAACGCGCAAGCGATGAAGATCATGGACAGCCTGGGCGCGGGCGGCTCGTTCACGGAATACTACGCAATGGATTACCGGGATGACGTGGTGCTCATGGGCCACGACGGCCCCGGCCACATCGCCATTGCGCAGGGCAGGACGAAGGTCCGGCCGCTCAAGGTCTATCACGGCAAGGTCGGCCGCGGCCTTTCCGTCGAGATGTCGGTCAGGCACGGCCCGGTCACGCTGCTCTCGGTGGTTCAAACCGTGGATGGCCGGCTTCAATTGCTCGTGGCCGAGGGTGAATCGGTGCCCGGCCCGGTTCTTGAGATCGGCAACACCAACAGCCGCTACCGGTTCTCCATCGGCGCGCGCAAGTTTGTCGAGTCATGGAACGTGCACGGCCCCGCCCATCACTGCGCCGTCGGCGTCGGCCACATCGCCGGCAAGATCGAGAAGCTGGGGAAGCTGTTGCAGATGGAAGTGGCGCGAGTGTGCTGAGAGATCAAAATGAAACCTCAAAGCTCGCTGTCGGGCGCGAAGGTGGCCGCAGTATTGCTCGGAAGCCTGCTGCTGGCTCCGCTGACCACGCTTCATGCCGGGGTTGCCCTCCCGGCTCCCGGCCGGACCGCCGGGCACGTGAACCTGGAGGCGGAGTTTCGTGACCCATCGGGCGGCAGCAGGGTGGCCGTGTTTTGGTTTTGGGCCAACACCGTGACCAAGGAAGGCATCCGCCGCGATCTGGAGGAGATGCAGCGCGCGGGCATTGGCCGTGTCATTTTGAGCATGACGCGGGCGCACAGCGCCACCGTCGAGACCGGCGGCGTGGTGTTCCTCACGCCCGAATGGCTCGCGCTCTTCCGCTACGCGCTCGACGAAGCCGAGCGCCTCGGCATCAAAGTCAGCGCCGTCATGAGCAACGGCTGGTATCAGGGCGCGCCGTGGGTCACGCCGGAAATGGGCGCGCAGATGCTCGCCTGGTCGGAGACCGCGATCACGGGGCCGGCCGCGTTCGCGAAGGCACTGCCCGAACCGGACAAATTTCGGAAAGGCCGTCATGCCGGAATTTCCAAGAAAGCTAAAGGCCACTTCAAGCCGATTGCCGTGCTCGCCTTCCGGCAGAATGAAAAAAACGAACTGCTCCCGGACTCGCTGGTGCGGCTCGACGACAAACTCCAGCCCGACGGCAAGCTGGACTGGTCTGCGCCTGCCGGGACGTGGCGCGTGTTCCGGTTCGCGTATTGCCCGAACTTCGTGCCGATGAAGCAGGACTCGCCGGGCTTCACCGGATTGCAGATTGACCACTTGAGCGCGCCGATGATGGAGAAGTTCTTCAACCAGGTCGGTGTGCCGATGCTCCAGGCCGCCGGGCCGCACGTCGGCAAGACGCTCGACTACCTGCACGAGGACAGCGTCGAGTTGGGGAACTTTGACTGGACGGGCGATTTCCCCGCGCAATTCGCCAAGCGGAGAAACTACGATCTGATTCCGTGGCTGCCGGTGCTGGCGGGGAAGAAATTCGCCGGCCAGCCGCAGGCCAGCCGCATTGAAACTGATTTCGTGGCGACGGTGGACGAGGTGTTTGCCGACGAGCACTACGGAAAATTCCGCGAACTCTGCCACCAGCACGGCATCAAACTCCAGACCGAGGGTGGCGATGTCCACAGCAGCCTGCGCGTGAAAGGCACGACGGATCTGGTGATGGGCGAATTTTGGAATGGCCGGCCCAAGAAGAGTGATTCCCGCTACGTCGAAGGTTCGGATTACCTCCGCGCCTTCAACCCCAACGCCGTCATCGCCGCCCACGTCTATGGCACGGGCCGCGTGTCGTTCGAGGCCTTCACGACGGGCCAGCATTGGATGGAGCATCCCGCCATGCTCAAGCCGATGGCCGACGAGGTGTTCTGCCTCGGCGTGAACCACCTGACGTTGCACGGCTATTCCTACTCGCGCCCGGAGACGCCCGCGCCGGGCGATGTCTATTTCGCCGGCACGCATTTCAACTCCGGCAACAACTGGTGGCCCTACACGGGGGGATTCTTCACCTACCTGAACCGCTGCCAGGCGATGCTCAACGCCGGCAGGCCGGTCGTGGACATTCTCTACGTGGACGGCGCGGAGACGCAGGCCATGATCCAGCAGAACGAATCCCGCTTCCTCACCACGCTCGGCAAGTGCGACGTGATCCCCGGCGACTTCCTGAACGCGCAGTTGCAGGTGCTGCCCGGCGGTCGCGTCGGGCTGGCGAACGGCGCGTCCTACCCCGTGCTCGCCATCGCAAACACCAACATCGCGCCGGACGTGTTGCAGAAGATCGTCCGACTCGTCAACGCCGGCGCGACGCTCTGGCTGCGCAAAGTGCCGCAGCAGTCGCCCGGCTGGAAAGATTGTGCCGCCGCCGACCAGACCATCGCGCGCTGCCTCCAGGAACTCGGCGCGAACCAGCCCGCCGGAGTTCACGCCGTCGGCAAAGGCCGGGTCATCACCGGCGACATGCCCGTGAAGGACATTCTCGCGCGCCTCGGCCTCGCACCGGCGTTCGCCTACACGTCTGACAGCGGCCAGCCATGCCTCGACTACATCCAGCGGCAGGACGGCGACGCGGATATTTATTTCGTCGCCAACTGGAAGGACGCGTGGCATCGCGCCGAGTGCGCCTTGCGCGTGACGGACAAGCAGCCGGAGCTGTGGAATCCCCTGACCGGCGAGATTTCGTCGTGCCCGCAATATCAGGTCGGCAAAGACACGGTGCGCGTGCCGCTGCAACTGCCGCCCAACGGCTCGACCTTCGTCGTCTTCCGCAAAAAGGCCGAGGGGCATCGTGAGCCGCTCGCGAAAAACCCCGCGCCCGCCGGCGCGACCGGAACGACCGTCGCCACGCTCGCCGGGCCGTGGCGCATCCAGTTCAACCCCGCCCGCGCAGGACTGGCGAAGTTTGAAACCAACACCCCCGCGCTGTTCCTCTGGAACGAAAGCGCCGACGCCCGTCTCAAAACCTTCGCTGGCAGCGCGTCCTATCTGACGGTCTTCAACGCGAAACCCGAAACCAAAAACTCGAAAGTGATTCTCGATCTCGGCGCGGTTCACGATCTGGCGGAAGTGTTCGTGAACGGCAAATCGGCGGGCGTGGTCTGGACCGCGCCGTTCCGGGTGGATGTCACCAAGCTGTTGCAGCCGGGAACGAACGCGCTGGAAATCCGCGTGGTCAACACCTGGCACAACTGGCGGGTGGCCAACAAATTCTCGCCGGTGGAACATTCCTGGGCGGGGCGCGGTTTGAAAGAGCCACCGCTGCCCGCGGGCCTCGTCGGACCGGTGACATTGCGTGCGGCGTTGGAATCACAGATGAGATGAAATCCACCACATCGCCGGCAAGATCGAGAAGCTCGGGAAGCTGCCGGACATGGAAGTAAAACGCGTTTGTTGAACATGCCTGGAAAAAGTCGGCCATGAAAAAATCCATCTTGAGTCTGCTCGTCACAGCGGCGGTCTCCTCCGTCGCCGCACAGCCTCCCGTCACCGCGGCATCAGGCCAGGGCAGGCCGCTGGTCGGCGCGATCCGCTGGGATGCCTGGCAGGAAAACGGCGGCGTGCAGGCCGCGGTGGAGAGGACGCTCGGACCCAGCCACTGGCATTACCGCCTGCCGTTCTTCGCCCGGGTCACCGGCTCGAACTCCGTGGTCATCAATGGCAATTCGCCGGCCGTGATGGACCGGGAAATCAATTATGCCGCCGACGCGGGCATAGACTACTGGGCCTTTTGCACATATCCGGATGACTCCGGCATGTCGCGCGGTCTGCACCTTTACCTCAACAGCCCGCTCAAGAGCCGGATCAATTTCGCCCTCAACCTTCAGGGGGGATGGATCTCCGGAAAAGCCGAGAGCTGGGACGCTCAGGTGAGCCGGTATGTGAATTATTTCAAAGACGCCTCCTACCAGAAAGTCCTGGGCAACCGTCCGCTGGTCTTCCTGTTCAACCAGGTCACACGAACGGCCAGATTTCCCGATGCCGCCGCCGTGGCCGCCGCGTTCCAGCAACTGCGCACCGCGACCACCAACGCCGGCTTGGGCAATCCTTTCATCGTTTATCAGGGCTGGAATCCGAAGAACGATTTGAAAACCGTGCAGAGCTACGGTCTGGATGCCATCAGCGCCTACGCCATCGCCGCCGATGCCCCGGGCGAGATGCCCTTTGCCGCGCTGGCTGCGAAAACCCGGCGTTTTTGGGAGGCGGGCAGGGCGGCCGGTGCCAGCATCGTGCCGATCGTGACCTCGGGATGGGACAACCGGACGCGTTACGAAACGCCGGTCCCGTGGACTCACGGTTCGACAAACAACGCCATCCCGCCCACGCCCGCCGAGCTGGCCGGTCATCTGGCCGATGCGCTCGACTGGACCCGCCTCCATCGCGGTTCCGTCACGCCCGCCAACACGGTTCTGATCTATGCCTGGAACGAAAACGACGAGGGTGGCTGGCTTTGTCCCACGCTCAACCCGGGTGGCAGCGCCAACACCGATCGCCTCGCCGCCATTGCCGCAAAGCTGAAAGGCATCAAGGCGGTGCCTCCGGCCGCTCAACCTCAGCGTCCAAACCAGTAGACATTCCCATTTATGTGCCAACCACTCCGTTTGCTTGCATGTGTCGTTGGGGTTTCGTCGATCCTTTCGGGACAATTATCCACGCCCCTCCACGCGGCACAGCCAGCCGAGGCGCATGCCGACTTCACTACTGACGGCGGTTGGTGCTGGTTTTCCAATCCGCGCGCGGTGAGCCGGGGCGGCAGGACTTACACCGGCTGGGTCACTGCGGATGGTTCGATTCAAGCCGCCGAGCTGGATCACGCCTCGGGCCGCGTCACCACGGTCAATCTTCACGAGCGGTATCAGCGCGACGATCATGACAATCCGTCGTTTGTGTTTCTGCCGGATGGACGCCTGATGGTTTTTTACAGCCAGCATGGAGGCGGGAAACATCCGAACGTGATTCAAAGCCGCACCACCGTGCGCCCGGGCGATTTCACCGAGTGGGCGCCGGAGGTGGCGCTGGCGCTCAATGAGAAGGCGGGCCTTACTTACAGCAACCCCCATCTGCTCTCGGCGGAAAACAACACGCTGTATCTTTTCTGGCGCGGCGGCGGGTTCAAACCGAACATGTCCAAGTCCACCGACGGCGGCAAAACCTGGGCGGCTCCGAAGATCGTCTTTTCCCGCGCAGGCATACCGCCCGGCAACCGGCCCTACGCCCAATACGCCTCCAACGGCAAGGACCGGATTCATCTGCTGTTCACCGACGGCCACCCGCGCAACGAAACCTCCAACAGCGTCTATTACGCCTGTTACCGGGCCGGCGCTTTTTTCAAGGCGGACGGCACGCGCATCTGCGGCGAGAACGAACTGCCCATCCGCCCCGAACAGGCGGATTGCGTTTACGACGCCACCAGGACGGGCGTTCGCGCGTGGGTGTGGGATGTGGCCTTTGATAAAAATGACCGTCCGGTCGTCGCCTACACGCGGCTGCCGGAGGAAACCGACCATCGCTATCACTATGCGCGCTGGGACGGCAGGCAGTGGCTGGACACCGAACTCTGCGCGGGCGGGAAGTGGTTTCCGCAGACCAAGCCCGGCAAAAAGGAATCCGAACCGCACTACTCCAGCGGGCTGTCGCTGGATCACACCGACCCGTCCGTCGTTTACGTCTCGCGTCCGGTGAACGGAGTTCGCGAGATCGAACGTGGAGTCACTGCTGACGGCGGCAAGTCCTGGAAGTTCGAGGCCGTCACCTCCAACTCGAAGTTCGACAACATCCGTCCCATCACGGTGCGGGGGCACGCACCGGACGGGCCGACGGTGCTCTGGCTCAACCTCCACGGAGGCTATGTTCACTACACGGATTACCATGCCGGGGTCAAAATGGATCACCCGGCCAGGACAGTCGGAGCGTTGATCTCCGTGCCGGCGACAAAACCGGAACCGCAGAAGGGCACCGGCAAATGAAAGCAAAGACCTCTGAGATCAATTCGCAGTGCAAGTCGGTGGAATGCGAACTGAAGCTCACGCCGCGTGCCTTCTCCCTTCCTCGGATGAGGGGAGAAGGTGGCCGCAGGCCGGATGAGGTGTGTGGCCACCAACGCCGACGCACGCGACCCCTCACCCCGGCCCTCTCCCCTCATCCGATGAAGGGAGAGGGAGGCAAGGCGCGTCGCGGTCCGCCACCGATTCCACCGACTTCCATTCCGAAATGGTATGACACGATCATCGGCCGGCTGGCCCTGGCCGCGCTGATGCTGGCTCCGCTGGCTGCACTGCACGCCGCCGATCCGCTCGCCCGGGGTTTTGCCCAGCCGCCTCCTTCGGTGCGGCCGTGGGTCTATTTGTTTCCGCTCGACGGCAACCTCACCAGCAACGGCATCACCGCCGACCTCGAAGCGATGCAGCGCGCGGGCATCGGCGGCGTGCTCTACATGGAGACCGACCAGGGCACGCCGAGGGGGCAGGCCAAGTTCGCAGGGCCGCAGTGGCGGGATCTCTTCAAACACCTCTGCAATGAATCGCGCCGTCTCGGTCTCGAAGTGAACATGAACAACGACGCCGGCTGGTGCGGCAGCGGCGGGCCGTGGATCACACCGGAGCTTTCCATGCAGAAGG